>CAYWHQ010000068.1:0-10154 GCA_964457665.1 uncultured Prolixibacteraceae bacterium
TTTGCGTCGGTGGATTGAAAGTGGAAATACAATGATCCGTAATCCAGTACGGTGTGATCATCGATGATGTCGTGCAATGCCTGCTGCAGCGCCTGCCCCGTAAGCCCCATCGCCGGATCATAATATCCCGGCGGCGCCTGGGAAAACGAAGGGATCCGGGTTATCAGCAGTGAAATAGTGAAGAAATAACTAATCAGCCTGCCACTTTTTATTCGAAAATCTAAAATCTTAAATCGTAAATACATTCTAAAATCTTAAATCGTAAATCGTAAATCAAATTCCTTTTCTCACAAAATGCGGCATCTCAAACGGGATCTCCAGCGACAGCTCCACCAATCCTCTGAACTCGCCGTTCTCGATCCATGGGGTCTGGTAGATGAGCTTTTTCACGCCGTTCTTTCCGATGGCATCGCTCACGATGACCGAGCCGTCGAGATATTCAATCCAGTCCATACGTTGGTCAGTCAAATGGGGTTTTCACCTGCGGCCAGATCTCCATCCAGAACCGGTTGAAGCTTTTTCGCGGGCGAGTGCAAAGGTACACTTTAGTACCGTATTCACGAGCCAGGGTATCGGTCACTTCACCTGCCACTGCAATGTCGGTAAAAATATCTGCAATGTCTTCTCCCAATTGATCATTAACATATATGGCTGAAGTAATCTCAACCGGCAGGATTTTCGGGATCCAATAGTAAAAACTCTCCGAAAAGCAAACAGGTTGGGGCAGGCCGTACTGTTTTCCGAGAACGGTCAGGGCTCCGGCCTGGCCGTAATTATTACAAAAGACAAAACAGGAGGATGGATCGGGTATTGATTGCCAGGCACTACCGGCCGCGGCTGCCAGTTCATCCCACCCCAGCATATCAGCATAGTCCTGCGGCAGTGCGTGGTATTGCCCGTCCTCATCCCGCAACGGGGCGTCAAAGCCAATCCTGTCCCTCACGAAAGCGAAATACTCCGCAAGCTTCACTTTCCGGAAAACAGGGATGCCCATCGGCAGCGCTGGAAGGGTCACCAGGACAAGAGTCAGCAAAAGGATTGCGCGGGGGAGGAGCCTCTTCAGCCAGTGTTCCCAGGCAACTGCTCCGGCAGCGGCCAGAAAGGGGATCAGCCCTGCGGAATAATAACTTTTCCCGCGAAGCAGGAGGAGTGCAGCCAGCACAATCAGGCAGGTGAAACCCAAAATACGGTAAGGCGACATCTCCTTTACTGAAAAGAGGAAGATGAGCCCGGGAATGGTCAGAAGGCTTCCCATGAAGGCGATGAAAACCTGATCGGTAAGGAATGTCAGTCGGTCGACGTTGACCAATTGGCTGTCGTTCAAAGCTTTCATGTGGGTAAGAACGGGCAGGTCGTGGAGGAACTGCCACACCAGGTTGGGGAGAGCGATAAAAATGGTCAGCAACAACGCAAGGTAAAATGCCCTTCTGCGGAAGATCTGCCGTCGGTCCGACAGGGTAAACATCGCCAACAGGGCTGTAAGCTGCAGGAGAACAAGATATTTGTTCAGAAAGGCGAAACCGGTGATCACTCCAAGGAGGATAAGGTATTTATCTCTGCCTGTGTTGATCAGGCGAAGAACCGACCAGAAGATCAAAGTCCAGAACAGTACATCAAAAAAGACCGGTTGGAACAGTGAAAATCCCCGGAGGTTTATCGGGGTTACTATTACCCCGGCCGAAGCCAGGACCCTGGCATAGTTTCCGCCTTTCATCTCCTTGACAATCAAAGAGACCACCCAGACAAGAACACCGCTCATCAGGGCAGGCAGGATCCTTGCTGAAAACAGGCTGGATCCGGCAATTTGGATCATGATCCATGCCATGATCCCGGTAAATGGCGGAACGGAAGCGTAACCTGCTGCGGGATGCTGTCCGAGGGAGAAATAGAGCAGCTCATCCCGGTGAAAACCCAGTGTATTGTAAAAAGCAATATGCAAGGCGACATTGAGCGCAGCCAGGAGAAGAACCACCGTATCCGTTCGTGTAGCGCGTTTCATGCCTTGTTACCGGATCAGCACGACCGAACCCATGGTGGAGATGATCCCGGTGCCGTTGTTGCTGCCTTCCCAGACCTTCCCGTTCTTAAACGAAGCGCTTACTTTCCACATGTAGGTATCCTGAGGCATCAGGTTCCCGTTGAAATATCCGTCCCAGGATTCCATGGGGCGGCCGAGGTCATCCAGAGCCGTGGATTCCCAAAGGAGTGTCCCCCATTTATCAAAAACCTGGATATGGTATCTCCCGAGGTTGATCCCTTTCGGTTTGAACAACCTGACGTCAATCACATTGCTGGTCGGATGGAAGGCATTGGGTATATAAAGGGTTTCATATACAAACTCATACAAGAGTGAGGTGGTATCATGGCAACCCGCTTCATTCCAGGAGACCAGTGTGATAAGGTAGGTCCCGTCATCCCGGTATATCACGAACGGATCCTTGAGTACCGAACCCTGGCCATTCCCGAAGTTCCACTGGTATCCGGCAGCATCTTCCGTTTTATTGTAGAACTGCACCCTGCCGGGGATACCGTCCATATTTTCTTTGAGGGTGAAGATACTGACCGGTGTCGGCAGGAGGTCTATTTTTAGTTTGGCGGTATCCTGGCATCCCGATTTATCGGTGACCTTCAGCACAACCTGCTTCAAGCCTGTTTTTCCGTAGGTATGAATGACCTCTTTTCCGTTCAACGAGTCGTACGGATGGTCAGGATCGTCCATATACCACTGATAAAGGGTTAAGGACGTGTCGCCTTCCTGCGACAAGTCGCTGAAAACGATTGGATAGCGGATACAGGGGAGGGTATGGGTGAATCCTGCAACCGGCAACCGGCTGACCCGGATGGAATGGCTTACAGAGTCGGTACAGCCCAGAATGTTCGTCATCATTAAGGTTGCAGTATAATTTCCGTGGGAGGGATACCGGTACACCGGATGTATAAGGGTTGAGGTATCGGAAGGGGCGGCCGATGCGTCGCCAAACCGCCACAGTCTTGATTGGAGCGTCACACCGTTGGTATCGGAGAGGTCGGTGAATCTGGTGGAATCACCGGAACAAACCATCGAGGCAGTGAATGCCGGGAGCGGCCCCGGTGTGATGAGGATGGTCTGACGCGAGGTATCCGTCACAAGAGATCCACCCGACAGGGAGGCGACCACAAGTACGATCTCGTTGGTGCCGGCAACCCGGAATTTATGGTAGATGGAATCAGTAAAAGTGGTGTAAGTGGTGTCGGTCCCGTCGCCAAAGAACCATTGCCATGTATCGATAAGCCCTGAAGGACCTGAGGTGTCGGTCAGCATAACAGGCGTATTCTGGCAGGCTTCCGAAGCCTCCCTGATAAACCCGGCCCGGATACATGTGACAGGAACCATTCGGGTGATCGTATCGCTGCAGTTCAAGTGATTGATTGCGATCATTGTTACCTGGAAGGTGCCGAAGTGAGGATATTTATGGTAAAATTCAGCAGGGATGGAGTCATTGAAAGTAGTATCGGTTCCATCACCAAAGTAACAGATCAGGGTATCGATCGTGGTTGAGAGACCGGAGGAGAGATTGGTGAAATGCATGACCGAGTCGCAATGGGGAAACTCGTCAAAGGAGAAGGAAGCCAGAGGTCTCTCCTGAACGAATATTTCTCGGTAGACACTGTCGACGCAGTTGTCGGAGTTAAAACCTTTAAGCATAACTATATAGCTGCCCGGGTTAATGTAGGTATGCTGCGGAAAATACTGATGGGATGTATTGTTGCTTCCGGATGCGGGCTCTCCGAACTTCCACGTTATATCATTCAGCGTATCACCGGGGGCAAGTATCACCGGGGCAAAGTGGGTAGGGGAGCCATGACAGGCGGTATCTGCCGTGAAGGAAAACTCAAAAGCATGTTTCACAAATATGGTCGAATCAGTAGCGGTATCAGAGCATCCGTTGAGATCGGTGACCGTCAGTGTTACCGTATAGGTGGTGTCGGTGATGGCGTATAGGTAGACAGGGTTGGGAAGGCCTGAGGTAAAGCCAGGTTCAAACTCCCACAGCCATTGCACTACGGAGGTTCCGGCGGCTGTTGAATGATCGGAAAATGCTACCTGACCCGCGGGACAGTAAACGCTGTGATAGGTGAATGCCGCTTGTGGACGGGGCAGGATCGCGAGGGGGATCATGACGCTGTCGGTGCATCCGTGCAAATTTGTCACGGTCAGGGTTACATTGAACACTCCGGTAGTACTGAAGATGTGTACCGGATTTTGCAGCGTGGAGGTATCCCCGTCGCCAAAATCCCAGTACCATGACGTCAGGACTCCGTATCCCGGCAACGACAGATCCGTAAATTGAACCGGACTATCCTCGCATTGTCCGGAATAGGAGAAAGCTGCCTGGGGTATCTCCCTGACGATGGCAAATTGGGTGGTATCATGGCTGCATCCGTTGGAGGAGGTGGCAGTGAGTGTCACGGTGTAACTCCCCGCTTCAGCATACAGGTGTACCGGATTTTGCTGCTGGGAGTTGGGAGTTCCGTCACCGAAATCCCAGTTCCAGGCTACGATTGATCCGGAGGTTGCCGACGACAGATCGGTAAACTGGGTTGGATTACCCCGGCATACAGTATCGGAAGAGAATCCGGCCTGAGGACTCTCGCCGACGGCAACGCTCTTTTCGATGGTATCGTAACAAAAACTGACATTTTTCACGATCAGTCGGACGGTATAAGTTCCTGCATACTGGTAAACATGCAACGGGTTTTGTTGGGTGGATTGGTTGGCGGTTCCCGATCCCGGATCGCCGAAGTCCCAGTACCAGTTTACAATCGGACCACCTCCGTTCTGCTGGCTGAGATCGGTGAACTGCACGGGAACTTCTTCACAATTTCCTGAAGAGCTGGTGAAGTTGGCCAGCGGGTTGGCGCTTACCGACACCGTATGGGTGGACTGATCCGTGCAGCTATCGGAGTTCTTCACAGTCAGTGTAACATTGTACGATCCACCGGAGGTGTAAACATGGGTCACATCCGGCGGATCGGGGAAGTTGACGGTGGTGCTGTTCCCGTCGCCGAAATCCCAGATCCATTGCACCATATAGCCTTGCGGGGTTGTTGACTGGTTCGTGAAGGTCACCGGCGATCCGGCACAGTTCACGGTGCTGAAGGTGAAGGCCGCAACCGGTTCCGGCCTTACAATGACCTGTGCGGTGGATACATCGGTGCAGAGGTTGGAATTGGTGACGGTCAGGGTCACCGTGTAGGTTCCCGGATTGGCATACAGATGCTGCGGGTTGGGGAGGGTGCTGCCTGAGGTACCATCTCCGAAATGCCATAACCATGCAACGATGGATCCGGCATTGGGTATGGAAGCGTCGGTGAAGTGGGTAACTTCTCCCAGACAGGCCGTGTCGTATATGAAAACCGACTCGGGAAGTTCGTTGACACCAATGGTTTTGATAATGGTGTCGGTGCAGTTATTGAGGTTCCTGACGATCAGGGAGACGTCGTAATCGCCGTTGGAGGTGAAGCTGTGCAGGGGATTTTGCTGGGTGGATATATTGGATAATCCGGAGGCAGGATCGTCGAAGTTCCACGACCAGCTTATGATCGGTGGCCCGCCGTTGAACTGGCTGAGGTCGGAGAACTGCAGTGGGGTAAGTTCGCAACGGGTATTTGCCGCGCTGAAATTGGCCAGCGGGGATGCAAGTGTCTGCAGCGGTATCTCCAGAAATCCGGTACAGCTATCGTTGGTGGTCACAGTCAGTCGTGCCAGATATATTATTCCTGAACCGTTATATACATGGGCCACGTTTGGAATACCAGGGTACCAGATGGTGGTGTCGGCTCCGTCGCCGAACTCCCAGTGCCATTTCACGATCTGCCCATTGGTGGTGTGGGACTGATTGTAGAAATAGACCGGCTGGCCGGCACATACCGGAGCATTGGTGGTGAATGCTGCTGTAGGAGCAGCGATGACGGTTACCGAAAGGGTGGTATCATGGATACATTGATGGGAGTTTTTGACCTGCAGGGTAACCTGGTAGGTACCAGGCAGGTTATAGAGATGGACGGGATGTTGCTGGTTCGAATGTGCAGTATTGTCGCCGAAATCCCAGTCCCACTCAATGATGGCACCGCCGGCTGTGACCGAGAGATCGGTGAACTGCGTCAGGGTGCCATGACACGTGTCGGGCGCCTCAAACAACGCCGTTGGCCGGCTTTGGGTATTGATCTCTTTCGTAATGGTGTCGGTACATCCTTTCACGTTCATGGTGATCAGTTTCACGGTGTAAAGTCCGGGAACCTGATAGATATGAACCGGATTCTGAAGGGTGCTTGTGTTGTTGATCCCGGATCCCGGGTCCCCAAAATTCCAGTTCCATTCAATAATGTTACCTCCGCCGTTCTGTTGCGAGAGATCGGTAAACTGGGTGGGTTCATGGTTACAGGAGGCCGAGGCCATGAAGTTGGCGAGGGGCGCTGAAGAAACAGTCACGTTCCGGATCACGGTGTGCATGCATCCTTCAGGGGTGTATACCTTCAGCGATACGGGATAAGTCCCTGCGCCCGGGTAGGTATGGTCGACATCGGGGTTGCCCGGCCACAGCACGGTGGAGTCGGTCCCGTCGCCGAAGTTCCAGTCCCAGCGGTTGATATAGGTGGAGGTCTGGGTGTAGGAGAGATCGGTGAAGTGAATTGGATTTCCTGAGCATCCCGGTGTTGTGAAGGTAAAGAAGGAAACCGGCAGGGGATCAACGGTTACCTGATGGGTTCTGATCCTTATGCAGCCACTGGTATCGGTAGCGGTGAGGGTGACAGTGTAGGAGGAGGATGCAGCGTAAATATGTTCAGGTTCAAAAGGATAGTTGTAAACTGCCGAATTTCCGTCGCCGAAATCCCAGTGCCAGGTGGTGATGGCGAGAAGGTCGGGGCCGGTCAGGTGGAATTGAGTCGGGGCGTTGATACAGGCCGAATCGGCATAATAGTCAACCAATGGCAAGGGGAGTATATGAACCAGCACTGAATCCTCCATCCAGGTATGGCAGAGGGTTGTCAGGTTCCTGGCCCTGACCTTGTAGGTTCCCGGGCTGCTCTTCTGTCCCAGGATGATGGGGCCTCCTGTTCCCGCTACCAGGTTCCCGGCAGGAAGGCCGGCAAACCAGAGCTGGTATTCGATGCCCGTATCCGAATGTTCGAGGCCGAGGGTAACACCAGGGCCACCTTCACAATATCCACCGTTACCGGTAGCGGTCATGTTGTAAGTGGTGGGAAGCGGTAATACCGTAACGACGGCGGCTCCTGTCATCAATGTCCCGTAACAATGCTGGTCCTGGACCATGGTAAGCTGATAGGATGTGGTCACCAGGGGACTGACTCTAAAATTGTATGGGGATAAGGGTATCCCGTTGACGGAGATCGTATTTTGTCCGTCGGTATAACTGATGCTCCAGGGAGCGACGCCGGTGAGTTGTACCGACACGGTGGCGCTGTCGCCGCGGCAGATTGAGGTTGATCCCGAGATATGTCCTGAAGGGAGAGGCTGAACGATCAGGAACATGGTATCACGGTTCACTCCGCTGCCGCATTGTTGCACACCCCAGGTATTCAGGACCAGGTTGACCGATCCGTTTATCTGGTCAGCCGTTCCGTGATTATAGAGCGGCTGGTAGATGGCCGGGTCGGAGAATGTTCCGTCGCCTGTGGTGGTCCAGAGCACCGTGCCGGCATGGATGGCAGAACCATGGAGCTGGTATGGTGAGCCTGCGCAAACCATCGAGTCGGCGCCGGCGTCAGGAACAGGCATCGGGGCAATATGAAGGATCATCTCATCGCTGTCGGCACCGGAAAGGCAGCTCAGGGATCCGTTGACCGACATGGTAAGAACGGCCGATCCCACCGTTGTATCGGAAGGGCCGGGGTTATAGGCCGGGGAGAGCAGGGAGGGATCATTAAAGTGTCCGTCGCCGCTGGTGGACCAGAATACAGTTGTGTAATGGCTGGCCTGTGAAACAGGCTGGTAAGTGGCGTTGGCGCAGATAATGGTATCGGGTCCGGCATTGGCAACAGGATTCGGATCGATGGTCAGGATCAGCGAGTCGGTTGCCTCCTCCTGGGTACAGAATCCATTGCCGGAGGCCTGAAGGGTGAGTGTCACCGTACCGTTCGACTGGTCGAGTGTTCCCGGGAAATAGACCGGATTCAGCAGATGAGGATCGGAGAAGATTCCGTCGCCGGAGGTGTGCCACATCAGGGTGTCGTAATGAAGCGCAGATGCACTGAGCGCTAAGGAGGTTCCGGCGCAGATGTTTGTGTCGTTGCCGGCAATTGCCACCGGCAGCGGCGCAAAATGAACCAGGGTCTGATCCGAAGCTTGTTTCAGCGAGCATCCGCCGCTGCCGGTGACGGTCAGGGTGAGGATTGCGCTGCCCGCCGTCGTGTCGGCCGGGCCTGGAATATAGACGGGATCAAGGGTGGATCCGTTCAGGAAGGTGCCATCGCCGGAAGTGCTCCAGAATGCTGCAGAATAATGGGTTGCCGAACCGTTGGGGTAAGCTGAGTCGGGAGAACAGATCCACAGTTCAGGACCCGCATCGGCTGCAGGAGCCGGATGGATGGTGAGCAGCAGGGAATCAGTTAGCTGGACCCCCGCGCAGGTGGATACGCCGTTGGCGGTGGCCGAAAGGATGACGGAGCCTGACAACTGGTCGTTGATGCCTGGAACATAGGTTGTCTGAGCGGAAGCCGGCGAGGTGAAAAGGCCGTCTCCGGAAGTATTCCACTGGATTGTGGAGGTGAAGAGCAGGAACGCGGAGAGATGCGCGCTGTCGGCCGAGCAGATCACTGTATCAGAACCCGCGTTGACAAAGGGTCGCGGTTCAACAACGGTCGAGTCATTCATCATCGAGGTGCACCCGGTCAGGAGGTTTTCGGCCCTGACCGTATAAGTACCCCGATTCTGCATGCCAAAAAAGATCGGGGCGCCGGTACCTGTAGCTGTAACCGGTGGGATCACCGGCAGCCCGTTTTTATATAGTTTATAAATCACTCCGTTTTCTGAGTGACTCAATCCGATCTGTTGCGGCTCGCATGCCGGACCGAGGGGAATAACGCTGTATACAAGCGGCAGCGGAGCCAGAACGACCGAGTCGTTCATGGTTTGCTGACAGGAGGTGGTCTCATTGAAGGCGATGATCCGGTAGGTTCCTGCCAGGGGCCGGGGCCCGAAGGAGATGGCATTTCCGGTGCCAATGATCGAATCTATGGGGTTGTTCACCTGGTTATTCAGGATCAGCTTGTATTTGATCCCCGGCTGGGAGCCGGCAAGTCCTATAATACTCCCGGCGCAATGATTACCGGCCGGAATAATATTGAACATATCCGGCAACGGTGAGAGTGTAATGGTGCCCGACATCATCCCCGAACAGGTGGGGGCTATGGTATAGACGGCGATAACGGTATAATTTCCGGGGATCTGCTGAGGCCCGAAGGTGATGGGTCCGCCGTTCCCCGCAACGGGAGAACCGACTGTCATGGTATCGTTCAGTATCAGCTGGTACGAGACGAACAGCTCGGAGTTTTCGACGCCGACGGAGGTCCCGGCACATACCGTACCCTGAGGTGTAATCTGGTAAGCGATCGGGAAAGGATGTACCGTCAGGGAGCCGTTCATCAGGGTGTCGCAAAGGGAGTAGTCGTTTCCTGCGCGGATGGTGTAGCTTCCTGGTACGGTGGTTTCGGGGAACCAGAGGATCCCGCCTGTTCCGGGCAAGGTATCCACAGGTGGATACGATCCGTTGAGGAGCAGGTAGTAGGTGACACCGGTCTGGGAGCCGTTCAGTCCGATGCTTACCGGGGCGCAGGTATCTCCTTCCGGCACCATGGTGTAGCTGACCGGCATGGGATAGAGAAGGCGGGTGCCGGTCATCTGCACGGCGCAGAAGGGTGCGGTGATGCTTGTGGCAATGACGGTATAACTTCCGGGAATGGTTTGCGGTCCGAACGAAACAGGCCCTCCCGTTCCAGCCACCGGAGCACCGGCGTTGAACATGCCGTCGCGCCGGAGCTGGTAACTTACGCCGGTCTGGGATCCCGTCAGCCCGAGTGTTTGTCCGGCGCACAGGATGCCGGACGGGATCAGCGTAAAGATCTCCGGGAGCTCAACGATGCTGGTGCTGCCG
>CAYWHQ010000069.1:0-10136 GCA_964457665.1 uncultured Prolixibacteraceae bacterium
ATGACTTCCCATGATCCATCTCTGCTGCCGTCATCAATAAATATAACCTCGTATGAAAAACCATGAGCCGTCAATACTTTGTCAATCCACTCCGTGAGTTCCGGCAACGACTCTTCTTCGTTGAGAAGCGGTATGACCACCGATATATCCATCCCGAAACTATTAGACAGCTGGCGAACTGCCTGCCAGGCTCTTATCCTCCTTTTTCAGGATCAACCCAAGGAGAAGGGCAAGAACGGCTGAATAGAGGGCATTCATGAAAAAGGCCATGATGGCCAGGGGGAGCGGCGACATGAATTTCTCGCTGATGGCCATTGCCTGATCTATTTCATCCTCACTGAGATTGGGCTGGCTGATCATCATCTGTTCCCTTGCCTGATCCATCATTTCCTGCGTATAGGAAGGATGAATACCCATAGCAAATACCACCATGTAAATAGCTGAAATGACCCCGGCAAAAAGGCCGATCAGAAAACAGAGTGTAAAGGCCTTTCCATAGCTGATAAATCCGTTCAGATAGTTCTTCCGGTACTCCAGGGTGCCCCATATCATACCGGCGATGGAAATGATGATACCGAAGAAGCTGACGGTACGGTTCATATAAAGATCCGTGATAAAAAGGATCAGATGAAACACGACTCCGGCCAATGCCACAAAGATCGCGTAAATCACTGCCTGCATTGCAAGCGAACGTTTCTTTTCTTCCATGGGATTTGTGTTGAGATGATTTCTAACCACAAACATACGAATATTTTTCTTACTTTTGCATCGGGTAAGTCTTATACGACCAGCTCCCTTCGAACTCCCCCAGGTCAGGAATGAAGCAAGGGTAAGTTGGTTGAGCGGTGCGATATAAGTAACTTACCCTTTTTTACAGGAAAATCGTATCCCGGGATGCTGAGGTGGTAAAGCACCGGACGGTAAAACACAACGGCGGGTATGTTGCTGAGAATTCATCCGGACAATCCGGGAGACCGGCATCTGAAAATTATTACCGAATGCCTTAAAGATGGCGGTGTGATCATCTATCCCACTGATACCGTGTATGGCATGGGTTGCGATATCACCCAGATCAAGGCCGTCGACAGGGTTGCCCAGATCAAGGGGATCAGGAGGGAGAAAGCCAACTTTTCGTTTATCTGCAGCAGCCTCAGTCATCTCTCTGATTTTACCCGGCCGATCAGCAACTCACTGTTCCGGTTGATGAAAAGAACCCTCCCCGGTCCATTTACATATATACTGCCTGCCAACAGCAATGTCCCTCATTTTTTCCAGACCAGAAAAAAAACGGTCGGCATCCGGGTTCCCGATCACAAGATCCCACTGCAGATTGTCGCACGGCTTGAGAATCCGATCATGACGACATCGATCCATTCCGACGATCTTTTTCTCGATTATCCCACAGATCCCGAGATCATTTACGAGCAGTTCCGCAACAGGGTCGATATTGTGATTGATGGAGGACACTGCGGTTTTGAGCCCAGCACCGTGATCGACTGTACGGAAAACGAACCGGTTTTGGTGAGACAGGGTAAAGGGATCTTAGAGGAAATGGGCAGGCCCTGAGGTTTGAAGTTTGCAGAAATGGTATGTATGAAAAAGGCCAATATTTTTGATTTGGTTGATTTACAAGGGGTCGGAGAAGAGGTGTTTTCTGATATCCTTGCAACCCAATCGTTAAAACTGGAGCGGATCGTCAGCAAAGGGCAGGTAACCCCCGAAGGTTACTGGTACGACCAGCCCCGGGATGAATGGGTGATTCTTCTCCGCGGAGAGGCCACCATTCTTTTCGGGAATGCAGACACTATAGATCTGAAGGTGGGAGACTATCTGTTGATTCCCGCTCATGTGAGGCACCGGGTAACCTATACCTCACACGATCCAGGATGTGTGTGGCTTGCGCTTCATGGAGAACTGAAATAATTTTATAGCTTTTTTAAAGAATTTTTTATCTTTGCACCCTGTTTTGAAGAACGACTAGCTAGCTCAGCCGGTAGAGCATCGCCCTTTTAAGGCGGGGGTCCTGGGTTCGAATCCCAGGCTGGTCACTAAAGTAATGACGCTGCGTCAGATCGTCATCACGTTCAATGCTCCGGGAGGGGCGTTTTTTGTTTCAGAGAACACCAGGTTATATCCGCCATTGCCTGATCCGCAAAGTTTCATCATATATTTACCCGATTCCAACCCTTCAAGCCATATTCCGGCCATCCGATCCGGGATGAGAGGCCGGAGATGTGCATACTGCCAATGAGATAGCTTTGCCAGAGAAATTCTGAACGACAGGGTGTCCTTTCTCAGAAAATCACTGATACATGCATTGGCCAGACCGGAATATTCCACCCCACTTTGCGTGCTACCTCCGCTGTTTCTGTATTGTTCCAGAAACCAGGATACGGATGGACCGGTTCGGTTTGTCTGACCTGAATCTGTCAGTGATACGGTGAATCCAAGTTTTCCGGGGCCTTCCACAGGGACGGATAACCTGGTATTGCCCTGATCGTTGGATAACAGCAGTACACAACCTGCATAGCTGATCAGGGGATCAAAACCGGAGCTGCTGCCATGAAAAAGGGATTCCATGGCGCTCAGAACCGATTTAAGTACATTCAGATCATGGGGGGACAATGATTGAAGCTGGGTGCATTTTCTTCCATACTGGTGAAATATGGCAGCACACAAAGCCCCGGAACTACCCATTCCGTAGCCCCCGGGAATGGAAGAATCAAACCAGAGGGAGGCATTAAGGTCGGACCGGAAGGCGCGCAGGTCGAACTCCTGACCCACCGGTGATGCCTCCAAAAAATGCATCAGGCGGCGGAGCTCCTGGTTGCTCTTCCGGGCGGATGAAAAGGTGTTCTCCGTTATTTGCCCGGAGAGCCGGCCCGAGAACCGGTTAAAGGGTATTCCAAGCGCGTCGGAACCGATCAGGACGGAATACTCTCCGAATAAAATTATCTTGGCCGGAAAACTCCTGAATTCATTCATTGGTAATGTTGCTGGCTATTTCCCCTGTTCTCGATGGGCCTGATCCGGTACTATCATATATTACCTCTTCCACTTCAATCTCCGGCAATATTTCACGGGTGATGAAATCCTTCACCCTCCCGGCTTCATCCATAGGGTAAACCAGATGTATATTCGGGCCGGCATCAAGGGTAAAGAAGAGATTCAAACCTTCTCCCGCCGCCTTTCTCACTTTTCCGATCACCTGCAGGGTTTCGGGAGAGAAGAGAACAGGGCCTCCTTCCGACGACATTAATAAGGCGTGCAGGGATAGTGCTTCATTTTCAGCAATGGCCGATAGTTTGATAAAATCACCCTGCTTCAGCGCATCCAGAATATCCAGGCAGTTTCTCTCCGCCTGCAGAATCCTGCACGGAGCCCAGGGATGTTTATTCATTAAAAGATGGCCTGCCGAGCTCGGTATCTCTTTCGGAGAACCGGTTACCACAATAATGGCATCGCCCAGATGAACAAGCGCCGGATGTACAAGATGGTTGACGGAAACAGAATATTCATCGGAGGAGTCTGCAACCATCCCCTGTTTTCCCCACAGAACAAAACCGCCAAACAGCGATCTGGAAGCGCTGCCTGAACCGGTACGCGCATATCCCGATGCCTCCCTGAAAAACAAATCATCCCCTGCCGGCCTTCCTTCGATGGTACAGATGATCTCCGCCAGGCACAATGTAAAAGCGCTGATTCCTGAAGCAGAAGAAGCGATACCGGCCGAGTGGGGAAAAGTATTTTCAGTAACCACCCTGCACGAAAGCTTCCCTGTGGCCGGTCGCTCCTCCGAAAGCCGCTGCCAAACCCGCGTCAACTTCGGAATAAACGGATGGTCGGGAAGACCGTTCACCGACAGGATTCCACCCTGTTCCTGCCATCCGGCTTCCACGGTAGTGATAGTCCGGGCACGGGAGAGCGTCATGCTGACAGAAGGATTGGCCGGAAGCTGACCATCCTTTTTACCCCAGTATTTCACCAGGGCAATATTCGATGGGCTTTGCCAGGAGGATATCCATCTCTCTTTCATGGTCTGACTCTGATCTGATCGTAAGTAAAAACATGGCTGATTCCAAATCTGGAGAGGATACGGGCAAGGTCGTAAAAGGATTCGCCGGTAACAAACATCATAAAATCTCCCCCCCATGCCCCGAGCGACTTGACAGCTCCGGGAATTCCGGGAAACATCTCTGCCACAGGTCTCCTGTTCAGTACCCCGGCCATAATGGATTCATGTTCGCGCACCAGCGTCTCAAGCTCCGTGTGATCCACCGCATTAAGAACCCTGTCGGTCAGTTCTGAAATGAGATCCGATTGCTTGCTGAAATTCCCTGGCAGCAAGCGAAACCTGGCAACTTCTCCAGCCGAATCTGCTTTCCTTCCTGAATAGGCAAAGTAACTGAATGTACGGAGTGCCTTACCGGGACAAGCCGGCTCAATCCGTTGAATTCCGTCACGAAGGCTGTATTTGAGGAGATCGCTGCGGGTTGCACAGGTGAGGTCATATCCTGAACCATTGTAAAATGGCCGCGACAGTTCAAGCACATCCACATCCCCCCAGCGGGAGATCAGTGAGAGCAGGGTAGAGCTGCTTCCCAGTCCCCATTCCAGCGGATAATCTGCATTTACGAATATATCATAACCGGTCGGACCTGTCAGAAATCCAGGGTTCAGCTCTCTCACCCTCCTTAAAATACCGGAAAGTTTTTGCGCAGTTTCAAATGAATCCGGGGATTTCACCTGAAGATCCTCCTGGTCAATGGCAGCATTAAACCAGCATTGGCCCCCGGCGTTACTTTTCCATACGATGTTCCGGTCCGTGCGTGGAACCACCTTCATTTTCTGGCCAAACCTCAGGGGAAGCGCAAGGGATTTTGCCCCTGCCATCACAAGGTATTCTCCTGTAATAAGCAACTTTCCGTTTGCCGAAAGCTCAATGGTGTTTCCCATCCAAAAAATGCTTGACCGCGGTAAAGCTCACTTTTTGCCCGAAAAAGAACTCTTCTGCCTCTTTCCGCTGCACCGCCGAAGCATTTAACATGTTCAGAATGTTGGAGAGGTGAAGGCGCATATGACCTTTCTGAATACCGGTCGTAACCAGGCTTCTCACAGCGACAAAATTACTGCACAGTCCTACCGATGCTACTATCCCCATCAATTCCCGGGCGGTAGGATTTCCCAGGATCTCAATCGAAAGGCGGGCAAGGGGATGAAGGTTGGTAATGCCGCCGACTGTTCCGATGGCAAGCGGCAGTGTGATGCCGATCAGAAGCTGGTCCTCTTCCCGACGTGCATAGCTGAGCGCACGGTATTGCCCCTCTTTTGAGGCATAGGTATGGGCTGCGGCCTCGGCGGCGCGGTAATCATTTCCGGTCGCCATCAGCACGGCATCCACGCCGTTCATGATCCCTTTGTTGTGGGTGGCGGCACGGAACGGGTCCTGCCGGGCAATTTCGTATGCAAGGACGATCTTTTCGGCAAGAGGTTCAACCGGCATCTTCTCAGCGATCGATTCCAGTGCAGCAATCTGACAGGAGGCCTCTACAGTAACCGTACACTCCGGTGTATGGTTGGTCAGAATCGACATGGCAACCTGACATAAGCCGTTTTCCGTCTCCCTGCCACAGGTAAAGAACTGTATCAAACCATCAGCAGTTTCCTCCAGACAATTATTGATGAAGTTCGCACCCATGGAATTGACCGTCTCCACGGCCAGCTCAATTTTGTACAAATTCCCGATGGTACCCGAAAAACTGATCAGTTTCATATCCAGGATACCGCCTCCCCTTCTGACCATGCTCGCCGTGACCTTGTGAAGTCTCTCTATCAGAAATGATTTCAGCATGTTCCATCTTTCCTGCAATATATCCGGATCGCCAAACCATCTGAAGTATACATGACCAAGTTTAACGGTAGATATCTCCTTCACATGAAATCCTCCCTGGTCGGCCCAGAACCTTGCGGCATGCGAAGCAGCAGCCACCACCGAACTCTCCTCGATTGCCATCGGAACATGAAAAACCTTTCCGTCGACCACCACATTGGGAGTGATTCCATAGGGTGTGTGAAAACTGCTGACCGTATTCTCACTGAGTTCAAGAAAATGCTTCCTCTTTTCCGCATCGCTGAAAAGATAGCTTTCCAGTTCAGTATTGGTTAAATCAGCATCCCTGGTCTGTCTGGAAATAAAGGCACGTTTCTCTTCCTCTGTCATGCGGGAGAAACCCCGGACCATTTTCTGTTTCATTTATTGCTTGATATGCAAATAGTTACGGGCAAACAACAAACCTTCTATCTGAGCAGCCACATATGCTTTAAGATGGGTGTACTCTCCATCGGCATATCTGAGAAAACCGGAAGCCTGCCCATAGACTGCCGGCAGTTTACTGGCTGATATCATATAATAACCGTCAAGAAAACCGGAAATACCTCCTGAGATAATCAATTGCCTGCAACGAACATTTCCGGAAGTCTCCGCCACCTGATTTGCCCATTGCAACATCTCCTCCGCTGTATGGCCCATTGACGTGTATGCCGTATCGGTCACCACCACGGTCTCAGGTTTTCTTGCGATCTCCACCGAGGCGAAGTTGGTTCCGCCGAAGGCGCCGAACTCTATGGCCGCCAGTGGCAGCGAAAGCAGCCGGGCAAGGCTGTCCGGCCCCATTCCCTGACCCACCTCCTTGACTATGACATTAATTGCTGTGAGCTCCAAAAATTCAATAATGGACAGTATGGGGGGACGTTTTATCCTGTCGCCCTCCTTTTGCAGCCACTCCTGAATGGGATTAACATGTATGATCAGCCCGTCGGCCTGAAGATCTCCTACCAGTCCGGCAAGCACTTCCGCTTTTCCTTCCTCCAGGATTTGCTCCAGCTGTGCGATTCCGATATTGGCGAAAAGGGGCAGGTCATCACCAATGACCGGTCGTACATTAAAATCGTCGAAGTACTTCCGGTTCTCCAGTAATATCCTGCATGATCCCAATCCCATTCCCAATCCGAATTCGTTGCAAACCCTGGCAAGATTATTGTTGATCCGGGCAGCTTTTTCAGTACCCCCAGTCATACTTGATACCCAAATGGGCGCCCTGAGCTGCTTTCCGCAAAATCCGATCGGTGGCCAATCTGAACCGGGAGTGACGCCTGTCAGTGGTTCATAGAAAAACCTTGGATCTCTCCGGGCAGCCATCACCTGTGACGACAGGGCCAGGCTGATATGATCCGCTTTGCGGTCTTTCATGAGGCAACATTAGTTATACAAACCGGGGCACAAAACTAATAAAATCCTTACTTTCGCCGATGGAATGATGTCCTTTTTATTCACGCTGCCCTATGGATTACAACAACCTGCTATTGCCTGCCAAGCGCCTTGATAATGAGATCCTGATGAAGCAACACGCCCGCGTATTCTGGTTTACCGGACTCAGCGGTGCGGGGAAGACCACACTGGCGAGGGCCGTTGATGACGCATTGCGGTTCAGGGGTTACATATGCCAGCTGCTTGACGGTGACCTGATCAGGGAAGGGATCAACAGTAACCTGGGATTTTCGGAATCCGACCGAATGGAAAACATCCGGCGGGTTGCCGAGGTATCAAAGCTTTTCCTGCATTGCGGGGTTATCACTATTTGCTCATTGATCAGCCCTGCCAGGCAGATGCGGGAAATGGCCCGCCGGATCATTCCGGCACAGGATTTTTATGAGATTTATATCAACGCTCCCCTTGAAGTATGTGAGAAACGGGACGTCAAGGGCCTCTATGCCAGGGCAAGGAGTGGCGAAATCAAGGAGTTCACGGGGATATCGTCCCCCTATGAGCCCCCTGTAAAACCTGCGATCGAAATACGGACGGATCTCAACGACATCCGTACATGTGTCGACGGATTGCTTCAGTTCATGTTCCCGCTGATAGAATGGGATAACGCTGAAGGTTCCCATGCGGCAAGCCGGAGCGTGTAAGCTGGAGCGGGCAGGACCGGCAACCCGGCGGCGCCCTTTTAAACTTTTCCGGATGATTTTATGGGAATGGCGCCGGCCATTTCACCCAAAACGTTAACAAGATCCGATCCCTCCGGAACAATGATCTTGGCGTTATCCTTCAGGGCTGTTTCCATAGCCTGAATACGGCGGAGCAGCTGGGCATTTCCGATAAAATACCGCTCTGCGGCCTCATTCACCAGGGCGATGGCCTGGGCTTCTCCTTCGGCCTGAAGGATTGCCGCCTGTTTGATACCTTCCGCCCGGCGAATCTCTGCACGTTTTTCACCGTCGGCCTTGGTTTCCTGTGCAGTGGCAAAATCGATCGCCGCCAGCTTCTCGTTCTCGGCCTTCACGATCTTGTTCATGGTCTCCTGAACATCTTTCGGAGGATCTATCTCCTTGAGTTCGGTTCGTACAATCTCAATCCCCCATTGTGATGTCTCTTCCAGCAGGGTGGCGTATAGCTCCTTGTTGATCTTTCCCCGTTCACTGTTCGCTGATTTCAGGGTGAGGGTGCCTATGATATTCCTGAGCGTAGTCCTGGCAAGATTGACAATCTGGTATTAGAAAGCGCTGACATTGTACTGCGAATTCTTCACATTGTTCTCATCTGATTTGATCTTGAAATAGACCTGCGCATCCACCCGCGCATTCAGATTGTCGTTCGTGATGATCTCCTGCGGATCGGCATTGATCATCTTTTCGGTGATATTCACCTTGTACATCTGCTCGATCACCGGAATGATCCAGTGAAAGCCGGGGCCGGCAAAACGATTATACTTTCCCAGTCGTTCAACAAGACCCCGGTGGGTTGGCCTGACAATCCGGATACCTGCAAAGAAGACGATCAACAGGAACAGGATGATAATGAACCAAAATAGATTTTCCATGGTATGATTTTTCAACAAACCTAAGAAAAAAATTGTCTCCCTGATGAAAATTCTTACTTTCGTCGAATGTTTAATCCATCCTTAACATTGAAAATATGATGAAAAATTCTTCGAAATGGCTGATAGCACTTTGCCTGCTCCCGGCCATGTTAAGCAGCTGCAGTATACCGGGAAAAAAGAGTGCCATGACAGGCCAGGATTCCATCATGCTGGCCAAGGTGAACGAATTTGCCATTGTGGAGCTTACGGCCGATCTTTCTGCGTTGTCAGACAAGGAGAAACAGATGATTCCCCTGCTTATAGAGGTCGCAGATATCGTTGATGACCTTTACTGGTACCAGACACTGGGCGATAAAAAAGCTTTCCTTGATACAATCAGCGATACCCTGGTCAGGAAATTTGCCGGGATCAATTATGGTCCGTGGGAGCGGCTTAACGGCAACAAACCTTTCATTCCCGGGATCGGAGATAAGCCTGCCGGAGCGAACTTTTATCCCACCGATATGACCAGGGAGGAATTTGAAAACTGGAATAACCCTGACAAAACCAGCCAGTATACCCTCATCCGGAGAAATGCCGACGGGTCGCTGAAGGCGGTCTGGTATCATGAAGCACACGCCGAACAGATCCTGAGAGCATCCGAACTGCTGAAACAGGCTGCCGGACTGGCGGAGGATGCAGGGCTGAAGCGGTATCTTGAACTCCGGGCCGAAGCATTCCTGACCGACAATTATTTTGAAAGCGATATGGCATGGATGGATATGAAAACCAATACTATTGATTTTGTGATCGGCCCTATCGAAAATTATGAGGATGAACTGTATGGGTATAAAACTGCCTATGAAGGCATTTTGCTGGTGAAAGACAAGGAATGGAGCGGGCGTTTATCGAAGTTCGCTGCGTTTCTTCCCGTTTTACAGGAAAGTCTGCCGGTTGATGGCCGCTATAAGAAAGAAAAGCCTGGAACCGATTCTGATCTGAATGCCTACGAGGTACTTTACGTGTCGGGCCAGGCCAATGAAGGCAGCAAGACTATTGCGATCAACCTGCCTAATGATGAACAGGTCCAGCTGAAAAAAGGCTCCCGGAGACTGCAACTGAAAAATGCCATGAAAGCCAAATTCGACAGGATCCTTCTGCCCATTGCCCACCAGCTGATCGATTCATCGCAGCTGCAAAACGTGAAATTCGATGCATTCTTTTCCAATGTCATGTTCCATGAGGTGGCACATGGCCTTGGAATCAAGCAGACCATTA
>CAYWHQ010000070.1:0-9765 GCA_964457665.1 uncultured Prolixibacteraceae bacterium
AGGATCACAAGCCATTCGGTATGGCTGACATCCAGTAGAAATGCCAGTAAAAAAGCCAGGGTGGCAGCCAGAATCTGTATCTTCAGATTTGTCTGAGATCTTAACGCTGAAAAAAAACCTTTTATAGCGTGGCGGAAACTCAACAAACGTTTATGGGTCACCGTATATAAGGATTAAGGTAAAGAATCATCCGGCCGGATTGAAATATTGCTGAAGGATGCTCATCAGCTCCTTCGAATCAATTGGCTTTGAAATATATGCATCACACCCAGCCGCCAGGCTCTTCTCTTTTTCCCCTTTCAGCGCATAGGCTGTTTGGGCGATGACCGGCAATGACGGATGGATCTTTTTGATTTCCTGAGTGGCTTCGTAACCGTCCATGACAGGCATCCGGATATCCATCAGCACCATATCGAATGTCGCATTCTTACACAATTCTATGGCTTCCAATCCATTATGAGCCCATGTCGCCTTGATGCCGGCCCGTTTCAGGATTCTGTCAAGCAGGTAATAGTTAGATTCTTCATCCTCCACTATCAAAAGATGTTTCCCGGAAAGAGCCTGATTTTCGGAGGATTCGGTTATCCTGGCTGGGGTTGGGCGGGTCGTAATCCGGGTTAGTCCGGTTTGGAGCGGGAGGACTACAAAGAATGCCGCCCCTTTCCCCTCTTTTGATTCAACCCGGATTTCGCCTCCGAGGAGGTGTACAAGGTTTTTCACTATGGTCAGGCCAAGACCTGTTCCGCCATATCGTCGTGTATGGGTATCATCAACCTGCCTGAACCTTTCAAAAATCATCGATTGCGATTCCTGCGGGATCCCGATACCGGTATCATGCACGTAGAATTCGATCACTGGTTCGCCGTTCATCCATTCCCTGAAAGTATAACCAAACTCGACACTGCCCTCGTCGGTGAACTTCAGGGCATTTTCAATCAGATTGGTCAGGATCTGCCTGAGCCGGTTACCATCGGTGAGGATTGTGAAATCTTTTTCCTGCGATCCCGGGGTAAACTTCAGCAGGATATTTTCCTTCATCTGTTTTTTCCTGACCTCGTTGAGTGTCAGCAAAAGGTTGCTGAGTAAAACATTGACCGGGCATTCCCTGATCTCAATCTTGATCTGACCCGATTCGATTTTCGCCACATCAATGATATCGTCGATGATCCGCAGCAGGTCGTTCCCCCGGTCCCTGATTATCTGGATAAACTCGGCTCTGTCGGTCTCGTTTATACCCGGATCGGAAAGCAGGGATGAGAACCCCAGGATTGCGTTCATGGGTGTTCTGATCTCGTGCGACATGTTCGACAGAAAAGCAGATTTGAGTTTGTCGGATTCTTCAGCCTTCTCTTTGGCTTCGATCAGTTTGCTCTCCGCACGTTTTTTCTCTGTAATATCCCTGTAAATCCCATATCCGCCGATGATCTCATCCTGTATGATGATTGGCGTCACCAGCACTGAAACGTCAATCAGATGGCCGTCCTTGTGCTTTCTTTTCGTCTCCATCTCATAAACCTCACCACGGCTTACCTTTTGAGAAATGGAGCGAGCTTCGGTAAAGATTTCGGGTGTGGCAATGAGCGTATCAATATCTTTCCCGGCAGATTCTTCGGGCGCATAGCCGAACATTTGCTGGAAAATCTTGTTGGATCTGATGACCTGATGGTTGTTGTCGATCATGATAATGGCTTCCGGACTGCCCTCGAAAAGCTGATTCAGGAAGGCTTCCTCTCTCTGGCCGGCCTCCTCGGCGCCTTTCCTTGAGATAAAAATGGCCACCTGGTCGGCTATGAACTGAAGCAGTTCAAGTTCTTTAATAGAATATTGTTCCTCATCCTGGTAGCTCTGAACGGCGATCACACCGGTCACCTCGCCTGAAACGACCATCGGGACGCCCAGCCATACTTTGGAAGGCGTTCCAACAATATCGATCAGTCCCTGTTCGAATAGTTTTCTGATTTCTCTTTCGGTTGCCAGCAGGGGCTGCCTGGTTTTGATCACATAGCCGGTCATGGTCTTTCCCGCCGGGAAGCTCTTGAAACTGTCCTTGTAATCCACATGATAAGGCAGGGAGATGGTATCAGTCTGCTGGTCATACATGGCCACATAGAAGTTCCGGGCATCAATTACATTTCCAAGATGTTGATGGACTGCCATATAGAATTCGTCCAGGGAGGTTGACAGATAGGCGGCTTTGGAGATCTCAAAAAGAACCTGCTGCACACTCTCGTTCCTTTTTCGCTCGCTGATATCCGAAATGAATCCTTCGAGGAATCTCAGTTCCTTGTTTTGATCAAATACACCGTGACCTCTTTCCGAAACCCATTTCATTCTGCCCTGCCGTGTCATAATCCGGTATTCGATGGTATAGTAATCCGTCTGTTCAACACCTTTCTGTACCGATTCCCACACTTTAACACGGTCGTCGGGATGGATCAGGTCGGCATAACCGATGACGGAATTTTGAATGATCTCCTCCGGGCGATATCCGGTAAGCTCAATGCAGCCCTCGTTCAGATAGATCATGGTCCAGTTCGGGTCGTTCTCGCATCTGAAAACCATTCCGGGAAGCATCATCATAAGACTTTCAAGCGCCCTTTTCTGTTCATTGAATTCAACGATCGACCGGAGTCTCTGGGTTATATCGATGAAAGAACAGAGATGAAACACCAAACCCTCCATGCGGAGTTCGCTGCGTGTTGAATATACCGGAATGTGTTCACCGCCGGCCTTCACCATCGATGTTTCGCTTTTTATCAGATTCTCACCGGGAAGAGTAAGGAGTGGCATCTCCCGGTTGACGAAGAAAGTTTCAGCCTTTACCGGAGAAGGGGCAGTGTTATCGGCGTAGCCCAGTGAGTGTCGTCCGTAATGATTGATCAGTACGACATCGCCATTTTCTGCAGAGAGGATGATCCCGAAAGGTAAAGCGTCGAAGGTGATTCTGAGCAATTCGGTGTTAAACATAACAGATGGAGTTTTATAGTCATCAAATATATCTATTTACCCTGGAACGATACAAAGAATAATGGTTTCCGAATCTTTTCCCAAGAAATTCCTCTTCCCCGATGATGATTTTATGATGCAGGATGATCGCAGTGATGGCGGCGGTAAGATTGACAAGGTCGGGGAAAAACAGCACCGAGGCAATGCAGATAAGGTAAACGCTCAGGTACATAGGATTTCGGGAAATGCTGTAGATGCCCCTGGTTCTCAGCTCAGTTTCATCGAACGGGAGGCCTATTTTGGTGGAATGGCTCAGGGTGGTAAAGGATAGTATGATCAGCAGGGCCGCCAGATGCAGAAACCCCACTGAAATCCAAATCAGAAAAACCGGCGGCTGAATGAGTCCCGCATCGGGAAAAATAATCTTCACCACGATAAAGAGCCAGCAAATGAAAGCGGATATTTTTCCAAGTATAAACAATAGCGGATCGATGGAAGGTGTGCCAAGAACCCCGCTTCCTTTTTTCCTGAGAAAATAGCCGGCAATGGCCAGTGAAAGGATCTGAATTACAAGGGCAATGATTATCAGGATACTTTGCAGCGGCATTGCTTTTTTTTTGTAAAAATAGAGAAAAAATCCATTATTTTTGCAGTCAATGCGGAAGTAGCTCAGTCGGTAGAGCATCAGCTTCCCAAGCTGAGGGTCGCGGGTTCGAATCCCGTTTTCCGCTCAAGTTCCTTTTCAACTACTTGCACTGGAAAGCTCAGAAAATCAATAATTTCTGGGCTTTTTCCTTTAAGAATATGTGAAGGTAAACACCCGGCCGTCAGTAACTGATCCGATTTCAGCAATAGGATCCTGATCCGGCGAACCAGATGCGGTCATCGAATAGTATCGAAATTCCTGCCGGTAGCAGGAGGGGCATTTCTGATGAATCCGGCGGCGGTGTTTTCGTGAAAGGGTTCTTTATTCCCTATATAGTGTTTCAATCCACTTCTTTTATTTCCTAATTTTACAACCCTTATCAACAATGTACTATGAAGAAGATCCTTTGCATAATACTTGTCCTTACGGGGATTATCTCAACCTTGTCCGGACAGCTCCAGGAGGAACCCTATATCCTTCACTTCAAGTATTCCCGTGTGTTGCCTTCCGGAAACGAAGCGGAATGGTCGGCCAGCCTGAAGCCTTCGCCTGCATCGATGTTCGGCGGACAGTTCTTCAGAATCATTCAGTTTTTCGAAATCCCTGATATACAAGCCAAAGAGCGTCTTGCCTCTGCCGGGATCCTGCTGATGGACTATCTTCCGTCGAAGGCATATTTTTCATCTATCCGGAGTGATTTCAACCAGGATATCATCCGGGAAATGCATATCCGCAGTATTCTGGAGGTTTTGCCGGCATATAAGGCTGATCCGGCCGTGCTGGAAGGGATTGTTCCCCCGCATGCCACGGAGGAGAACGGTCTGGCGGTCCTGACGGTTTGTTATTATCCCAACCTTCAGGCCGATGCGGTGATCCGGATGCTCGGAAATGCCGGGGCAGTGGTCAGGGGAAGGGACGATTTTGGTAAAACCCTGGTGGTTTCAGTGCCTGCACACGGGATCGGGGAGTTGGCTGCCCTGCCCTGTGTGATGTTCGTTGAGCCGGTTTCCCCGGAACCTGAACCGGAAAACTATACCGGCCGGACGCTTCACCATACCAATGTGCTCGCTGCCGATTACCAGGCCGGGCGCCAATACGACGGTACAGGGGTTAACCTCATGCTGCAGGACGACGGCATCATCGGCCCCCATATCGATTATCAGGGCAGGATCGGAGACCAGTTCGTCTCAAGCAACAGCGGGGATCACGGGGATCATTGCGCCGGCATTATCATGGCGGCCGGCAACATCGATCCCAAAGCCAGGGGAAATGCCTTCGGATCCACCTTGTGGGTCTACAGTGTCTCCCCCTCGTATCCCGGCTTTGCGGCTATACCAACCGTCTACCATACCCTGGGTATCCGTGTGACCTCCGCATCGTACGGGGATGGATGCAATGCGGGATACACCTCGCTGGCAAGGACACTCGACCAGCAGGTACGCATGTTCCCGTCGCTGATGCATGTTTTCTCGGCCGGAAACTCAGGCAACGAAAACTGTAATTATGGTGCAGGCGCAGGTTGGGGAAATATCACGGGTGGTCACAAGCAGGGAAAGAACGTACTGGCGGTAGCCAACCTCGACAGTGAAGACGATCTTGCCGGCTCGAGCAGCCGGGGACCTGCTCACGACGGGCGTATCAAACCCGATATCGGGGCCAAGGGGACCAGTGTCTGGTCGACCATCAATCCAAACAGATACGGATTCAAATCCGGAACCTCCATGGCCTGTCCGGGCGTGGCGGGTTCGCTGGCACAGCTCATCCAGGCTTACCGGGAACTGAATAACGGGATGGATCCGATGGCCGGTCTGCTGAAAGGGATCATCCTGAATACCGCGGAGGATCTGGGCAATCCCGGCCCCGACTTCAGGTTCGGATGGGGACGGATCAATGCACTCCGGGCTGTCAGAGTGATGGAAGAGGGCCGTTATGATTCAGGGATTGTCGTTCAGGGGGCCACCATGACCCATCAGCTGGTTGTTCCGGCCGGCACCGCCCAACTTAGGGTGATGGTTTACTGGACCGATTACGAGGCTTCGGTAAATACGAACTGGTCGCTCGTCAACAACCTGGATATCACGCTGTCGGATCCGGCATCGGTGGTATGGCGCCCCTGGCGGCTCAGCCATTTTCCGCATCCCGATAGCCTGAATGCTCCTGCTGTGAGGGGAACCGATAACCGTAACAATATGGAACAGGTTACCCTTGACAATCCGGTGCCGGGGAACTACAGCCTGACTGTCCAGGGGATGTCGGTACCACAGGGCCCGCAAACCTACTATCTGGTATACGAATTCATTCCCATTGAGGCGGAACTGACCTATCCGGTGGGAGGAGAGTCCCTGGTGCCGGGAGAGACCGAAATGATCCGGTGGGATGCATACGGTACCGGCCAGACTTTTACCCTGGAGTTTTCTTCCGACGACGGCGTGACCTGGGATACCATTGCCGCCAATATTTCCGGATCAGCAAGGTTTTTCAACTGGACGGTACCTGCCACCGTGACCGGTCTGGGGCGCCTCCGGCTGTCGAATGGTAACGGTTCGGGTATCTGCGATGCGCCGTTCGCGATCATCGGCGTACCTTGCAACCTGGCTGTTGACTGGGCGTGCGACGATATGATCCACCTGAGCTGGAGCCCGGTACCGGGAGCCACTTCATACGAGGTGTTCCGTTTGGGAGAAAAGTATATGGATTGGGTCGGCACAACGGGTATCACATCCATGATCGTTCCGGATACGGTAACAGTGACATCTTCATGGTTCAGTGTCAGGGCAACTGGTCCTGATGGAGCCACCGGCCGGCGGGCGATCGCCCTGGAGCGGGATCCTGTTGTACAGAATTGTTTTCCCGACGATCTGATGCTTGCCTCAGCGCCGACTGCCGAATGGGGTGTATTTCAAATGTGCATGGATCTGTCGCAGGTTTCGGTGCCTGTGATGATCAGGAACTTTGGTCAAAATCCAGTGGTCAATCCACAGGTATCGTATCAGCTGGATGGCGGAACGGTCATGGTTGAAACTTTTAACGGCACTGTTTTGCCGGATTCGACCATAACGGTTCTCTTTCCGGACATGATGAACCTTACGGCTCCCGGAGAACATATTCTTAAAGCATGGGTAACATATCCTCCTGATCAGAATCCCCAGAACGATACGCTGGTGGTCCCTATGACGGTGACCGGCGGAGTCTCTTTGCCTGCCGGGGAGTTAGAGACCTTTGACGACTGGATAAGGTGTTTGTCAGTCCCTGCCTGTGAGTTGTACAGTTGCCTGCTCGACTCCGGATGGTACAACCTTGCGAACGGGGTGTATGACGAGCATGACTGGCGAACATTCAGCGGCCCCACACCGACTTCCGGAACAGGCCCTGATGCGGATCACACCACAGGAACCTCTGCGGGTAAATATCTTTATGTGGAGCCCTCCCATACCTGTTTCGTAAAAAAAGCCTCCGTCACAACGCCCTGTGTTGATCTTTCCGGGCTGGTTATGCCTGTCATGAGGTTGTGGTACCATGCCAGCGGGGTGGAAATTGGGTCATTTCACCTTGACCTTTTCGATGGATCCACGGTGGTGGAGGATATCGTGACACCGGTTTACGGGAACAGGGGAAACGAGTGGAAACTGCTCGAGGCCGACCTCACTCCATGGTCGGGGCAGGTAGTATCGTTCCGGTTCAGGGCGATTACGGGTTGTGAGGACCGGGGTGATTTTGCTGTGGACGATTTCGTGGTAGAAGCATTGGCGACCGGGCACGATGAACGGTACGGGTCATCCTCCGGCCGGATAAGGGTTTGGCCCAACCCGTTCCGGGGAGACTTTACGCTTACGCTGACCAACCCGATTGATGACATTTATATGCTGAAGATCCATGATCTGTCAGGGCGTCTGTGGTACGAAAACACCTTGTATACCAGCCATGAGGGTCTTTCCCAAAAGATCCGTCCCGGAGATCTTGTCCCTGGTGTTTATATCCTCCAGCTTTACTCCGGACGTGAAACATACCGGGAGTTGCTGATAATGCGGTAACAAAAGGACCGGCAGGAGGCTGGTATCAATGAGCCAGATTCCTGCGACCGTTTCATTCCAAATGTGCCTGTTTTTTCCAGGATAGGAAGTGTTCAAGAAGTTCTCTGTGGATCAGGGGGTTTGTTGCGATGATCTCTTTTCCAAAGATAAAATTTTCACCTCCTGAAAAGTCGGTTACGGTTCCTCCTGCATTTTGGACCAGCAATGCTCCGCCGGCCACATCCCAGGGGCTCAGGCCATATTCGTAAAAACCGTCGAAGCGACCGCATGCAGCCCATGCCAGATCTGCCGCTGCGCTTCCGAGCCGGCGGACGCCACGGCTGAACTGCATCAGGTGTTTGAAGAGCGTGATGTATTCATCGAGCCATTTGTAGTCGTAAAAAGGGAAACCGGTAGCGAAAAGGGAATCCTGTACGGAGGTCTGGGCAGAGACACGGATCTGGCTACCATTCAGAAATGAAGGAGCATTTTTCCACGTATAAAAGCACTCCTTCCTGTTCACTTCGTAAACCACCCCGAGGATAAGGCGGTTTTGTTCAAGTAGTCCGATACTGATGCAATAGAGCGGAATACCATGTATATAGTTGGTGGTGCCATCGAGGGGATCAATGATCCAGGCAAGCTCCTGATTGCCGGCCGGCAGACTCTCTTCTGCAATGAAGCCGCTTCCCGGCAGCAGTGCCCCGAGCCGGTTGATGAGCATCTCCTCCGACTGCCTGTCAACATATGTAACGAAGTTGTTTGCGCTTTTAACCGTGACGTCGGCGGCACTGACCTTCATGGATTGGGTACGCAGGAACGCGGCGGCTTCTTCAGTTGCCTTGAGAACACCTGATGTCAGTTTTTCAAGATTCATCGTGAAATTTTTCTACAGTGAACATTTCATCGGGTCCGGGTTCAGGCAGAACCATTCTTTTCAGAGTATTTACCAGGTTCTCCCGGAAAGGGGTTCTGACTTTACAATAGTTTTCGGTGAATCCGTGTAGATATCCACCCGTGTTATCAGATTCGAACAGAACGACAACCTCATTCCCGATGTTCTGCCGGTAAAATTCGTGTTTCTTTATCCGGGAAAGCTCGTGAAGTCGTTCGCTCCTCAATTTCTTCACGTGCCCGGATACCTTGTCTTTAAAGCCGGAGGCAAGGGTGTTTTCTCTTTCGGAGTAAGGAAAAACATGCAAATAAGATAGCGGAAGGGCTTCAATCAGGCGGAAGGTTCCGTTAAAGTCATCCTCATTCTCTCCCGGGAAGCCGGTGATGACGTCAACTGCAATACAGGCAAGGGGAATGGCTTGTTTGATCCTGCCGACACGGTCGGCAAAGAGGTCGCGATTGTATTTACGTTTCATAAGCTTCAGGATTCTGTCGGATCCCGACTGAAGCGGAAGGTGGAAATGAGGCATGAAGAGTTCATTTTTTGCCACTATATCGATGATCCCATCGGAAAGCAGGTCGGGTTCAACGGATGAAAGCCTTATTCTGGGTGCATGGAAGTAATCACGGATTGCGAGCAGCAGGGCATGGAGACTCTCCCCGTTGTTTTTGCCGAAATCGCCGAGATTTATTCCTGTCAGGATGATCTCTCTGATACCCTGGCGGGCAATTTCCGAAATTTCATACACGACATGGTCAATCGTGTCGCTGCGGCTGTGACCGCGGGCCATCGGGATGGTGCAGTAAGCACAGTGGTAGTCACATCCATCCTGGATCTTCAGGAAAGAGCGGGTGCGGTCTCCGAGAGAACGGGTCGGAATAAACGCTCTGCCGGGGGGGCGACTCTCCGGTAAATGTCTGTTCAATCGGGTTATGCAGGAATCCACAGGAGAGAAATAATCAGGTAATATTCCGGAGTAGGTGTTCAATTGTTTCGCCACTTCGCGGAGCAGATTGAATTTGGTGTCGTTGCCGAGTACGAGGCCTACGCCTTCCATTGCTTTCAGTTCCGGTGTCCTGAGTTCTGCCATACAGCCAACTACGGCAATCAGCGCTTCGGGATTCAACCGCCGGGCTTGTCTGACTGCTGCCCGGCACTTCTTTTCCGCCACGGAGGTCACCATGCAGCTGCTGATCACATAAACATCTGCTATCTCCCGGTGATCAACCACCATGAAGCCTTCGCCCCTGAATTGTCCTGCAATATCA
>CAYWHQ010000071.1:0-9741 GCA_964457665.1 uncultured Prolixibacteraceae bacterium
TTATATCCGGCAATGGAATAATATTCCCACCGGCCGCCAAGCAACAGATTGAGGCGGTTAAAGAACTTTTTTTCCAGCTGCAGGTAAACCGCGAAATTATCAGATGTGTATTCCCCGGGTTCGGTAGAGGTGGTCGTTCCATCGGGGGCCAGCTTCCCGGAAAAAACCTGCCCGTATGAATACGAGAAGGTATTCACGATGCCGGTGACAAGCATCAGTTCCCCAAATTTCTTGAAGTTTTTAGTATACTGATATTCGTTATAAACTGTCAGGAAACGGTTCGACTGGTTGTTGTTGGCATCGGTATTTCCGTAATAGACACGGTTCTTCAGACTGTGGCTGTTACCCTTGTCGTTAAAATACTTGATGTAGGGATCGACAAAAAAGCTGAACTCCTTGAAGTGTGAAAGTGCTCCGGGATAGGATCGGTAAATGTTTGTGTCAGCATCATACCAGAAGAATGTCTGCGCGTTCTCCGAGTACATGAAATTGCCGTTCAGGCCATAGGTCAGGCCGTCGACCTTTTTGTTTCTGACCCTGGTGTTGAAAAATATCTTTCCCCTGCGTTCGAACTCCCCTTTGTTGAAACTGCTGGTATCGGGCACCATCTCAGGTGTTCCGCCAATGTAACCCTTATCATTGAAATAGTTGGCGCCCACACCTATGTCGAAGTTATCGAATTTCTGAAGATGAGATACGGAGAGTCCATATTGTATGGGATTCATCCCTGTCCAGGGTGTTGCAAATTTCCGGGAAGGTTTGCTGTAAACACCCAGGAATGCATTCACCTTTGTCATGGGTTTATCCTTGGGATAGGCCGTCCGGATGTTGATCGCCCCGGTGATGGCCGACGATCCGTAAATGACGGAGGAGGCACCCTTGACCACCTCCACCTGCTCCACATCGTCCACCGGAAGGAATCCCCAGTTCGGCCGGCCCGCGTCGCCCCGGAGAACAGGAATCTCGTCGACCATGACCATGACCCTGCTGCCGAGTCCGGAGCTGAATCCGCTCCCTCCCCTGATCTGTGGTTCGTTGTCGACGATCATGATCCCGGGGACTTTGTCGATGGCTTTATTGATGCTGGTAGGATTGGTGGCCAGGATGGTCTGCGCCTTGAGGACCTCGATGGTGGAAATGGATTCTTCCAGTTTTTGCTCATATTTTGATCCCGCAATCACCACGGTGCCCAGTTCCTGGGCGGTGACCGACAGGGCAATGTTGACGACCGGATCACGCCGCCCATCGATGTTGATCCTTCTCTCCTGCTTATCGTATCCGACGCAGCTGATCAGGAAGACATACTCCCCCTTCGGGAGGCTGATCTTGTAATACCCGTTGCTGTCGCTGTAGGTTCCGTCAGCCTGACCCTGTATCCCGATATTGACAAAGGGCAATGGTTCGGATGTCTCCACGTCGATAACCCTACCGTGAACGGTAACGTTTTGTGCCAATACACCGCGGAGCGAAAGGAGGAGAAAAATTACTGAAATGAAGAATGGTAAAGGCTGCTTCATGCAGTTGGTTTTATGAAGCAAAAATATGAAAAAGATACCAAATCAACCATCATTTTTTATTACTGCAACAGCTCCCTCGTTGATTACCAAATCCTTATAAGCAAGCGACGGAGAGGCAACAAATGAGCCGGCATGCAGATCGGCCCAGCGCAAATCAATGGTATGGATGGTCTGGTTATCCATGGTGATGACGTTGGGCCATTCACGGTCGAAGTGGTCGGTATTCCCTGATTTGGAAGTGCCATCAATAATGAGCAACGGAGCTTGCTGCCCTGATTGGCTGGCAGGGTAAAAGCAGTCCCTGACAGGATCGACATGGTTGGCCGTCGCCCAAACAATGTCGTTCAGGCTGTGGCCCGACAATGCCTTATCTGCAAACACCACGAAGCACAGATCCTGCAGCAGACCCCCGGCATGGAGCTTCTCAGCCAGAATACGGATTTGGCCGGGGTAGCTTTTCTCCACAAAGAGTATCAGCAAAGGCAATCCGGCATGAACAAGAGAGGCATTTACCGATTTTACCGCCTCATCCATGAGCATAAACCGCTGTGGCATAACAAGGGGTAGACAGGACACCTCGTTGTTCTTTCGCCCGGAACCCGGAAGTCCCGTAGCGTCGACGCCCATTTTACTGCCATAGGCGAACCGGGAACTTGCATGGTCAAGTACATCAACCGGACCACGGATAAGGTGGACATCCCTCACCGGGTCAACCCGGTCGCATACCATGGCGAGCAGCTTCCGGTAATCCCTCAGGTCGGTTCCCTCCTCGAACACAATCATGATCTTGTTGAACATCATCTGACCAGCACCCCACAGCGCCGACATGACCTTTACAGCCTGTCCCGGATAACTGGCATGTATCGAGGCAAGTACAATATTATGAAAAACGCCCTCTGCAGGCATGTGAATATCAGTCAGTTCAGGTGCCAGAGAGTATTTCATCGGTGTGAGGAATATTCGCTCCGTGGCTTTACCGATCCAGCCATCCTCCATGGGCGGGATTCCCACGATCGTGGCGGGATAGACTGCATTTTTCCGGTGAGTGATGCAGGTAACATGAAACACCGGGTATTTGTCGGGAAGTGAATAAAAGCCGGTATGGTCGCCGAAAGGACCTTCCATGACGGGATCCTCTGCAGGATCCACGTAACCCTCTATCACAAAATCTACATCCGAAGGAACCTCCAGATCATTGGTAAGGCATCTGACCAGCCGGACCTTTTTTTTGCGCAGGAATCCGGCAAAGAGGTATTCGTCAATCCCGGCAGGCAAAGGTGCAGTCGCTGCGTAGGTATAAACCGGATCGCCCCCGAGGGTGACGGTCACGGGCATTCTTTTTCCGGCTTTGCGATACTTCTGGTAATGGCCGGCGGAATCTTTATGCAGATGCCAGTGCATTCCGGTTTTATCAGGTCCGAACACCTGCATCCGGTACATGCCCAGGTTCCGGGCGCCGGTTTCAGGATCTCTGGTATGAACGGCGGGGAGGGTGATGAAAGGGCCGCCATCGTACGGCCAGCAGGTGAGTACCGGCAGCAGCGAAAGATCAGGTTTTTCCATGACACACTCCTGGCATTCGCCTTTTCCGCGGGATGATCGGGGCATCCATGATGCCACTTCCCTGACGAGCGGCAAGGCTTTCATCCGCTGAACCAGGCCCTGCCGGGGCATCATCAGCTCATGCAGCAGATGCTCCATCGATCTCCCGACTTCATCAAAATCGTTGATGCCAAGCGCCATGCACATCCTCCGGTCGGATGCAAAGGCATTGATGAGCAGGGGAAATGCAGTACCGGTGTCCTCGAACAAGATCGCTTTACCATTGTTTTTTACCATCCGGTCGGCGATCTCAGGGATCTCGAGTGCCGGCGAGAATCTTGCCTTCACCCTGAGCAACTCCCCTGCATCATCAAGGGCGGAAATAAAACGAGAGAGCGATGGATACATATCAGTCGGAGCTATAGGTTTTCTCCCCGAAACCTTCCGGCTTATTCTGATCGTTGTATTTTGAAGGGCATTTCAACAGCAGACTTTTAGCTTCAAAATGGTCATCCTGCATAGAGCCGATGATCACTACCTTTTCCGATTTCTCAAAGTCCTGCGGCTTGGCATTACGGTAGATCACGCGCATATCCTCCCCATTTTCATCGAGCATATGGAAGGAGAATTCGTTGGCGTTGGCCTGAGGGTCGTATATGAGAGGTTTTGACTGGTTCAGGGTGCCAATGATATGGAACTCTCTTCCGGGATGGGCTGCGGCTTCCGAAAAGGTTGAGTAGGTACCCGAATCGGTAAATGTTGATACCACGATGGCAACCGCCACCACCACGACCAGGATGAGGATGATGTGTATGGTCTTCATGTCGCCGATCTGTTATTTCCCCTCTCATCCATCTCCTTCTCCATACGCGTGAGCTTCCGGTCGAGGAGGAAGAGGTATAAAAAAATCCCTGCCTGTATCAGGGCGAGCACTGCCACTACGACATATATTTTTTGTGTTGGTTCCATGATATCATGATTCGTTCAAATGATCCCTTATTTTACCTGCTCTGATCCGGAGTGTCAACACCCAGACACCGAGCAGCATCCATCCGATGGAAGCCGGATAGAACACATACCGCATGGGCACTGAAAGCGACATCGGCAGTACCGGATTACCGTCCCTCCCGGGATGAATACTATCGGATGCCAGCCGGGGTAATATCAGAATAAAAACTATCCAAAGGACGAAGGCAAAGATGTTGTACACGGCCGATACTTTTGCCTTTTTACCCGGCTCATCAATGGAGCCCCGAAGCACCATATAGGCCAGGTATATCACGATCCCGACCGCGGCACCATTGAGTTTAGGATCTTTTACCCAGGGAGCTCCCCATGTGAAATTCGCCCAGATCATGCCGGAAAAAATGCCAAGGAATCCGAACATGAGGGATGTATTGACAGCCTCCACGGCCACCCGGTCATCCTCCCTGTCAAACGAACGGAGGTATTTCAGGCTGTAAATGAAAGAAACGAGAAGCATCACGAACATCCCGAACCACATGCCTACATGAAAAAAGAGGTTGCGCATGGTATCCCCTATCATCGAGTCCGGAACTTTCACAAAAAATCCGGCAACCACCGCATATATCAGCAATACTGCCGATAAACTCTTCCACCAGTATCCTTTCATTACTTCCGGTTGTTAAATGATCTGCTGTTCCGATACATCCTGAAATCCTCCTTTAATCTCTCCAAAGATATGGAAACAACAGATAGGCGAGCACCACCACAGCGAGGTTGATGGTGATCAGCATCACCACGAAACCTATGTTACCATCCCATCCTGTATCGGAAAGCGCCGATCCTGAAACCTTAATCAGGGTAGCGAGCAATGGAAGGACAATAGGAAAACTCAAAATGGCCATCAGGGAAAAATTATGACTTGCGCGTGAAGCGATGGCTGAAACCATGGTCAGGATGGTGGATAACCCCATGCTTCCCAGCAGCAGTGCGAGAAGGAAGAGCGGCAGGTTGACCACCAGGTCGCCGAGCAGCAGGATAAAAAAGAGAAACGCCAGTGCCGACAGCAGCAACATGAGTGCCAGGTTATAGATGATCTTGGAAAGCACAACCGCCTGCGGGCTAACGATGGTATAATAATACATGTAACGGGCCGGGTTCTCCTGGATGAAACTCTTCGATATGCCATTCACGGCCACAAAAAGCAGGATGATCCAGAAAAGAGCATTCCATGTGGCAGGCGTGATCGCCTCCTCAAATGCAAGATAGGTCACGAATATTGTGGAAACCAGATACAGCAGGATCCCGTTCAGCACATATTTCTGCTTCAGTTCCAGCCGAAAATCCTTGGCAACCAAAGTTGAAACCTCGCGGATTAACATATTCAATTTTCTGACTGCAAAGGTATAAAAAAAAGGCTGCCCGGCTCCGGGCAGCCTTTCGTTAAGGGAAGATGATCTATTCCACGATCATTTTCCTGGTGATACGTTCGTTTCCTGCCGTTACGGTATAGAAATAAACACCGGGGGCAAGTCCGGATGCATCGAAAACAAATTCGTGGCTACCCTTGCCGGCCGATCGCTTTTCAACTGATGTAACCTTCTGACCCATCGATGAATGAATGGCCAGATCGATGCTTGAAGGCTGACGGAGATTGACGCGGATGGTGGTCTGATGCTGAACCGGATTCGGGTGGTTCTGGGCGACCAGGAGCGTTACCGGAACCGACTCCTGCATGCCGGTGCCGGGTTGTACGATATCCATCTTATTTGGATTCAGGAAGATAATCTCATTCTCTGTGATCCCGTTCTGTCCCTGCGCTCCCTGCTGTCCGTTCAGATAGACCCCTCCTTCATCGTCACCCTGGAATAGGATCTGTAGCTTATCCATTGTGCTGGTCGGTGAGATGCTCGGATATGCGCACTCCATAAACTGGTAGAGAAAGTCGGATGTCAGATCCACGATGGCATCTCTCCATCCCGTTTCAGTTTTAGCTCTTGCATAAATGTGCCTGAGCATATAGCTGTTGGCATCTTTGAATGTGGTGACACCTGACCAAACCACGTAAACATGGTTGGCCATATCAACCATCACCGTGGGGTGACTGCTGAGTGAAACATAGTAATAGGCAAGTTCGGTGGTTTGCTGGTAGAAGACCATGGTGTCCTGCACCCATCCAATATAGTAACCATTTTCGTCGAGCCATACGGGATCGAGTTCTTCCGGCCAGGTAGGCATATCTTCGTTCCAGTAAAGAAGTCCATCGGTAAAAGGATACCAGAATTTGTTCCCCGCATCATCGCCATTGGCACGTTGCAGACCGGTCACGACATGGGCCTTGCCGTTTTTGTCGAGGGCAACGGACAGGGAACCGTCGGGGCACCAGAAGATGCCGGTTGTATCGCCGCCTGCCCATTTGTTGTAAGGACAGGGCCAGATGACTGTTTTGTTCCAGGTATCTCCGCCATCGTTCGATTTGAGGATTGCCAGATCCGACCAGCTGTCGCCGATGACAAAGCAAAGTGTATCCCCTTTCGGTTCGGCCCAGTTGTAGTTATCACCCTTGAAACCCAGATATTCGGCAGAGGTGAGCTGGGGGAGTATCTGATGCTCAATATCCCAGGTCGTACCACCGTCGGGCGAACGGTAATAAAGCAATGCGAGGTTGAGCCCCTGGTGTACCACATAAGTGAGGCAAATGATGTGAACGGTCATGTGGTCAGGTCCTGTGGTCACCACCCTGGGCCATGAGATATCCTCCGCACCCGAGGGGCCGGCAAGGATCGACTCCGTCCAGGCGCCGGTTCCTTTCTGCGGACGGGTACAAATGAACAAACCAAGCGTATTGTGGTGGGTCACCACGATCTCCCCGTTCGGACCCCAGGGGGCATAGGATGGCCATCCTGCCTTGGAACTTTCGATACGGGCAGTTGGTTTGGTGCCCCATGCACCACCACTGAAATAGTTGACACCGGTTCCGCGATCGTTGAAATTGTCCTGGTGCGACATCATACCGGTTCCACCGATGGTTCCGTCGGGGAAAAGGTAAACCCTGTTCTGACAGGAAGAATTAGTCTGAAGGTCATACTTGGTCATCAGAATGGAAGGATCTTCCAACGTTGCTTCGGTATTGACCGTAACATTTATCGCGTGAACTGCGATGGCTGACTCGCCCTTAATGGCCATGGCAGGCCTTGGCGCTTTAAACCCTGCGTTGGGCCCGGATTCATAGGCGGCTGGTTTGAATTGGGCCGCCAGGCCGAATGACCATCCCAGAAGAATAGCAACCAGCCCGAAATGTGTAAATCTTCTCATAATGAAAGGTTTTAATGAATATTGGTTTCCTGTATACAAAGATAATGAACTTTACCATCCATTTTATTACTGCCGCTCAATAATCAACTTTTTCATCACAAGATGCTCCCCGGCTCTGACAGATACGAGATATAATCCGGGCCGAAGATCACCGGCCGGAACCGGAAATCTGTTCATTCCCTGACACCCGGAAAAAACGTCAGGTGATTTAACCGGCTGGCCCAGCAGCGTAGAGACAGTCACAGTGACCATCGCCTCCTCCTTCAGTTGCATGGAAACGACGAACCGGTCAGCTGCCGGATTGGGATGCAGCGCTACCCCGGCCAATTCCCAGCAGCTTTCAACAGCCGCCGGATAGACGCCAAATTTATCCTTAAAAATATAATCCACCAGCGCCATGCACTGTTCCTGCATGATATAGTAAAGCGGGAAACTGGTCATAATCATGGTATGATTGCTGCCGATATATTCTATTCCCACTGGTTTATGCTTCATCCGGCCCGGAACGGTGGTGGTGTCAAAGCCGGTATTGTAACCGTAGATGACTGAAGCATTACCGGCAGGATGAATCCCTTCGATTCTCAGGAGATGGTAATAGGTTGTGGGGGATGTTTTTGCGGAATCCACATCCAGAACTGGATAACCCGCTGCCACCGGATATGCCCCGATAAAGGCAGATCCGTTATTGTGCCAGACCGTATCAGTATGTCCGGCATCGAAAATGAAATCTCCCGGTCCATAATAGGCAGGATACTTCGTATTATCCTCAAAGGCTTTTGAAGGGGTGTAGAGGGTAAAAAGAATGTTTCCTCCCAGGCCGAGATAGTTCTCCACGTCTCTCCTGCTCTTCTGTAACACCGTATTTGTTATGCTTTTATTAATATTCCACAGCACCGCCTTGTATTTCCCCAGCAGCGAAAGGTCGGCCTTCTGACTTTCATAGGCCTGGTAAAACGCATAGTCATACTTCGCGCAGATATTTTCATAAAACAGACGTACCAGGCTGTCGGGAACATCAGGGTCGGCGCCATAGGAATCCTCCACGATCAGCACACCATGTTCAAAGGTCACAAGCGCAGCAATGTCAGCGACTTCGGTAACCATCCCCTGCATCCCCGAGGTATTCTCCGCAGCCACACCAATGTAATATAACGAATCCGTCATCAGTCCGTCTACCTCCATAAGTGTATCGGAAGTGGTAAGATGACGGGTGTAAACGCCGGGCGACGTGCCGATATATATATTATAATGAGAAAGGTCAGATTCGGGAACTCTGTTCCAATGCACCAGCAGAGTGGCGCCGTTGCCGGGATTTTTAACCGCTACACTGACCGGGGAGGGCGACATCGATATCCACATCAGCGATCCGCAAGTTGCTGCAGCTGTTTCACGGAAATAGAGATAATTCAGATTGGTATCCACATCGGATGGTTTATGATAAAAGGGTGAAAATTCGTCCTCCTGCACAAACACAGCCGGATAACCGTATTTATAAAAAGAGTAGCTGTCGGAACCCCTTGCATTATCTATGATCACCTCCGGTTCCAGCAAGGTGTGGTTTTGAGTAATGTAACTGCATACGGCAGTACCTGCTTCACTTTTATCATACTGGTAAAACACGACCTTCCATTCCGAATTTTTAGATTCATTGCCGATCATATCCATGTTGAAATAAAACAGTATGGAGTCTCCCCGTCCGGCGGCATGGAGGGCATAGTGTTCACTGCCGTGCAGTCCCAGTTCTTCAGCAGCCCAGCCAGTAAAGCGGATGGTTTTTCCGGGCCTGAATCCATGTTTCTTCATGACACGAAGCGATTCAAAGATTGCAGCGATGGAGGTTCCGTTGTCATCTGCACCCGGGGCATAAACAAAAGAATTCCCGTTGTTCCAGACAATGGCATCATGATGGCCTCCCATAAGGTACTCGAGTCCCGGCGACTGGTCGCCGTAAATGGTTCCGATCACGTTATATTGCCATCCCTTCAGGGTATCGCCAAGGTAGGTATCCACGAGATAAAAGGAGTCGATCACTGCTTCGTCACAGCCGTAGTATTGAAACCTGTCGCGGATCCAGAATGCCACCTCCCGGCTGTTCTGTGCGAAGCAGAACCGGGTCTGGAAAGATTGTAACTGCAGGATGAAGGAATGAAGGCTGTCGGGGCTGAAATCCTGCAGGCAGGCCTGAATGACCGAATCCTGCGCTCCTTCAAAAATGTAGGATACCGGTCCGGCATCCTGGGAAGAGCCATTGACTCTGGATGGTCTGCACAACTCCTGGGCCGTCATGCTTTCTGTCAGGAGGAACATCAGGATGGAAAAGTAGATAAAGGTTCTCATGCTTCAATTTTGTTGCTGAAAATAGATGGTGGAAAGAAACAAGGCAACAAATATCGGTTATCCGGAT
>CAYWHQ010000072.1:0-9738 GCA_964457665.1 uncultured Prolixibacteraceae bacterium
ATCTTACCTGGGATCCTCCGGCAGGCGGCACGACCGAGGAGCTCATTTACGATGATGGCGTTCCTTCAGGATCCTATTCATACACCGGATACACCATGGCTTCCAGGATGTCGCCGTCAGGCGCCTGTAAAATTCTGACCCTGAAATATTACACTACGTACAATGCTACCAATACAGGTTTCGAACCCCGTATTTTCAACTGGGAAGGAACAACTCCCGGAACAACCATTCTCTATGAAACAACTGCCGATGCCGTCGACAACGACTGGATGGAGGTGGATATCAGCGCTGCCAACGTCACGGTAACAGGTGATTTCATGGCCGGTTTCGGTTCCATTTATGACGACGTTTATATGGGGTATAACACCGTGAACAACGGCCGGGCATGGGATTATGAAGCGGCTACAGGAACCTGGGCTCCATGGGGAGAGACCTATTTCATCAGAGCGGTCGTGGAATATACTGACGGATCAGTGGCAGAACTGCTTCCTGTCGGAGCGTCGCCCCAAACCATCGTTTCTCCTTCCGCTTTCACGGCCCATCCCCGTGGTGTTACCTTTAACCAGACTACCCCGCCGGTTCCCTCCTATGGCAGCCGTGCACTGCTGGGTTACAACGCCTACCGCGACGCCACCCAACTGAACACAACGATCATCACCGATCTGTTCTATGACGATCTCGATGTGGCTCCGGGAACCTATGATTACACGGTTACGGCTGTTTATGACGAGGGCGAATCGGATCCCACTGATCCCGTAACGATTCAGGTGATCGGTGTTTCGGTACCGGAAGCCAGGCAGGCATCTCTCCGGGTATATCCGAATCCAGCTACCGGCATTGTCAACATCAGCAGCGAGGTTCCCGTTTTGGGTATTGAAATCACCTCGTTCAGCGGGCAGACCGTTTACGCAAGCCAGGCCATGGAGGCGCTGACTACCCGCGTCAATGTTTCAAACTATCCGGGTGGTATTTACTTCATCAAGGTCAGGACGGCAACCGGAATCCAGGCGTTGAAAATCACTGTTACCCGGTAATCTGTTCACCGGTTTACACAAACCTTGTTCCTTCGTGTAAAGAAAGAGGCTGGCCGATGACCAGCCTCTTTCTTTATGCCGGGTGTCTTACCCCTCCATGACCTTAACCTGTTCTTCCGGTTATCCTCGCTGCGGCTGCCAGGTTCAGTATGGCAAGTATCACGCAGGTTGCGGTGATGCCAAGGCATGGAAAGAGGCAAAGGGTGACGAGGATGGTGGCGGCGGCCGCGCCGAAAAGGTCGGCTGAATAGACCGCGGCGATGCCTGCTCCCCGGCTGAGTGGCAGGGATGCGACCACAAAGCCGTAGACCAGGCCTGTCCATAATCCTGCGAGCAGGGAAGGAATGCCGAGGAGAAATACTGAGGTTGCCGGCGAAGGCAGCAGGTTGTTGATCCAGCTGATATAGGGTGGGAGCATAAAGCAGGTGAGAGAGAAGAGGATCAGCGACATCAGCAGGGTCTTTTGGCGGTACCTGACCGGGAAAATGCCGGAGATCAGGGGTCCTGCCGCGAGTCCGGCCATGAAAGCCAGCATCATTATCCCCACGTAACGGTAGATCATGCCGCTGATAACCTGAAGTGCAAAGATCAGCAATATCTGCAGCGACGCACCGGTGGCTCCGGCGGCAAGAACTCCGGCCGTGCCTGCCGGAGAGAACAAAAATGCCGCCACGAAAAGCAACACCGACAGGATGATCAGGGTATACAGGCTGCCATGAAAGTAACTGAGCCAGTAATCAGTCTGCCAGCGGAACGATACCGGGTGAAAGTCGCGGTTGATCTCAGTGCGCGGAGGCATTCCGGCGATGATCATCTCCGACCTTTTCTTCAGGCTCTCAGGATCCAGATAGTATTGGTTCACGTACAGGGTGGGGATCTGTTTCTCCGCCACAAGCCTGCCGATGTCAATGTCGGGCGCCACATCGGAAGCAATGAAGTGGTTCCTCGCAAGCGGCACGATCATTACATGGCTGAACTTGCTCTGCAGTGTCCGGTAAAGCGACGCATTGAGGGCGGATGCCTCCTCCCCCTGGTAGTTTCCGGCTGTAGCCAGGCTCACTGAAATAATCCCACCCCTGTTCAGAACCCTTTTGACATCATCGAACCATTCGGCGGTGAAATAGCGGTTGGCGGAGAGTGAGGAGGGTTCCCCCGCGCTGACAAGTACCACGTCGTAACGCCGGGGAGTCCGCCTGACGAAGGAGCGCCCGTCGGCCGCCAGTGGCCGGAAGTTATGATTCCCGAACCTGGCAGAGTAACGGTAGCCCGTAGCGATGAGCGACGGGTTGAGCTCGAGGTAGTCAACCTGCACATCGCCGTACCGGGCGATCTCCTGTTCGGCACCCGACAAGCCGCCTGATATCATAAGTACAGTTCGCGGGGATGGGTGCTGTACCAAGGCGGGGTGTACCAGTTCCTCGTTGAAAATGATGTTGCCCGAGGAGAAGAGGAGCGATCCGTTCACATAATAGCTGAGCTGGCCCGGTTGCATGGTGACGGTCACTTTTCCATATGGGGTCTCCTGCTGGTGTATTACCTGCTGTCGGGGAAAAAGAACAGTGGCTGTGAGCCGTCCGGGATCGGGTACCATGAAGTGGAGGACCACCAGGATCAGCAACCCTGCCCAGGTAACAGAACTTCGCGGTGAGGTGGCAATCAGCAAAAGGATGCCGGTCAGCGAAGATAATTTCAGCCCCCATCCGGTATCAAGGAACCAGAGGAAGAGAAAGCTGACGATGGCCCCTCCGGCGAGGCTACCGGCCGCCTCTGCGGCATATGCCCTGCCCGGGCCGGTGTTTGCTATATCGGGATGCATCCCGGAATAGTGCAGGGAATAGCGGGTGAAAAGATACCCGCTGAGCAGACAGAAGGGCAACATAGCCAGCACCGGTATACCGATGATCCCTTCGGGTGGGATCCTGACGCCCGGCGGAAAGAAGAGTGCCCGGAAAAGATCCTCAGCCAGCAACGTCGGCAAGGGTAGTAAACACAAGAGTACCATGAGCGGAGGCAGGATACGGGAGTCTGCCTTTTCCGACCGGGGAAAGCGGCCGGTTCGTGCGCCGGCCCCTGTCAAAAGCATCCAGAGGGCCAGGACTATCCCGGCAACCATCTCATTGCCGTGAAAGAGCGATACCGACTCCCTGACCAGATAGACCTGGAGGGAAAAGGAGAGAAATCCTATGACAAAAAGAGCGGTAACCGTTGATGCATAGCCTCTCATGTTGTATCTTTACACGGAATTCAGACAAAGATAGTCAACATGCGATTTTATTTACGAATCTTTCTGATCATGGGTCTCACATTCAGCTTCAGCCAGGGATGTTCCGCTCAGGATGCCCCCTCGCCGGCCGACCGGAAGCCGGCTGTCGCCGGACGCTTCTATCCCGGCGACGCCCAATCCCTGCAAGCCACGCTGAAAGAGCTGTTCAGCAACACAGGGCCCCGGCAACCGGCCGACGTTGCCGCGGTGATCTGCCCCCACGCGGGATATGTCTTTTCCGGACAGGTGGCTGCAGAGGGATACAACCAGGTGGATCCTGCTAAAAAGTATGCCAATGTTTTTGTCCTGGCCTCAAGCCATCATCTCTCCTTTCCCGGCGCTTCCATCTATAACCGCGGCGACTATATCACTCCCCTGGGTAAAGTTCCGGTGAACAAGGAGATCGCCGCGAAGCTTATCGGTGAACACTCCTTCTTCACCTTTCATCCCGACGCCGACAAGGAAGAACACAGCCTCGAGGTGCAGATCCCGTTCCTGCAGTATCACCTGAAGCAGCCTTTCCGGCTCGTCCCGATCGTTCTCGCAACGCAGTCGGCCGAAACCTGCCGCAAGATCGCTGCAGCGCTGAAACCATACTTCAACGCGGAAAACCTTTTTGTAATCAGTACCGACTTCTCACACTATCCTGCATACGACGATGCCGTGGCAGCCGACAAAGCCACCTGCGACGCCATTACCGCGAACGATCCGGACAAACTGCTGAAGACACTGGAGATATGGCGAAAGAAGCCGGTCGCCAACCTGTCGACGAACCTGTGCGGATGGACTTCGGTGCTTACCTTGCTCTACATGACTACCGGCGATCCAATGGTGAAGTTCCGACCGCTCAGGTACATGAATTCGGGCGATAGCCGTTATGGTGATCACAGGCAGGTTGTGGGATACTGGGCACTGGCAGTCACCAGGGAGCCGGCCGCAAGCCTCGGGGATGGTTTCGGTTTCAGTGCGGAGGAGAAGCGGCAGCTCCTTACGATTGCACGGAATACGGTGGAGGAGTACGTCAGAAACCGCAGGATCCCTGTTCCTGACACCACCCTTTTCACCCCTGGCATGATGATGAAGGCAGGCGCTTTTGTCACGCTGAAAAAGAACGGTAACCTCCGTGGATGCATCGGCCGGTTCACCTCTGATCAACCCCTTTACAAGGTGATCCAGCAGATGGCCGTGGCATCTGCAACGGAAGACAGCAGGTTTTCGCCTGTCTCTGCCGACGAGCTGAAGAAACTGGAGGTGGAGATCTCGGTGCTATCCCCTATGAAAAGGATCACCTCGGCCGATGAGATCGTGCTGGGCCGTCATGGGATCTACATTAAAAAGGGATTCAGTTCAGGAACATTCCTTCCCCAGGTGGCCACCGAGACGGGATGGACGCTGGAGGAGTTCCTGGGTCATTGCGCCCGCGACAAGGCCGGCATCGGGTGGGACGGATGGAAAACGGCCGAGCTTTACACCTATGAGGCCTGCGTTTTCGGGGAACATGAACTCAGCGGCCGCAAACAGCCCTGAACGGGCATAACCGGCACTCCTTCTCATCGGCAACAGGTTCGAAGGGTCTGCCCGGATCATAAATCTCCTGCAGCAGTTCCTGCAGCGACGCTCCGATCTTTTCAACCAAATCAGTGCGAAGAATGCCGGATTCCTCTGCCGTTCCCATTCCGGGCAGGATCAGCGGATATAATCCGGCCGAAGGCTGCCTGAGCGAAATGATCCCGGCCTGGAGCTGCTTCCCGGGATACCTCTCCGCCAACAGCCAGGCATAAACGGCAAGCTGAAAAGCCTTTTCGCAGCCGGGATCCGAAATCAGGTCCTGCCAATCCTTCACCTGTAAATCCCTCCCTTGGATCCTTCCTGTTTTATAGTCAACGATCCGGATGATCTCCCCTTTGCGGTCGATCCTGTCGGCAAATCCTTTCAGCCTGATGCTGGCAGGCTGGCCGGAGCCTCCGGAGGTCAGATCGCGGACCAAAGGTTGTTCGAGCATAATGATCTGCAGCGGACTACCCTCCGCTGCTGCTTCTGTGGCATGCCTGATCTCCGACTCCAGGAACTTTTCCGTCATCATGCGGGCAACCTCCACCATCAGAAGGCTTTTTCCGAAGCCGGTCACGTATTCTCCGAATTTCTTTGCAAAGGCCTTGCCCACCTCCTTTCCGGCAGAGGAGAGCGTTATTGCCAGCGCTTCACCGGTAAGGGTTTTACCCCTGAAGGGGCTCAGCAGGGCGCAGAGTGCAGCATGAACGGCCTCACCGAGCGCGCGAGGATCAACCCCGTCGGGATGTTCCTCCGGTTCCTTCAGGCCAATAATATCATTGAAATAGAACCGCAGCGGACATCTCCGGTAATTGTTCAGCGCGGTTGGCGACAGGCCGTTCCCTGCCTTTTCCAGCATCCGCTTCCACACATCCCCGGTTTTATGTATCACCGGTGGCTTCATTCCTGCATTCGTTCTCAGCGGCGTGGAGAGAAGCTCCGTATGCCATTTCATGTTGACATTGAGCGGAACCAGTTCGGATTCCATCTGCTTCACAAACCGGCTTACTTCGCCCCCGCCGAGGCTGTCGGCCTGAGTGTTATAGAGAATCCATACTTTCCTGGCCCGCTGGATCAACCGGTAGAAATGATAGGCATACACGGCATCATGGTAACGGTAGGTAGGAAGCCTGAACTCACGGCGGACGTCGAAGGGGATGAACGACTGGGCGCTCCTGCCGGCCGGAAGAATTCCTTCGTTGCATGAGAGGATGATCACCTGGCTGAAATCGAGGTTCCGTGTTTCGAGCATCCCCATGATCTGGATACCGCTCAGCGGTTCGCCATAGAATGGCAGCCTTGAGGTTCTGAGCAATTGCCGGAAGAAACGGTAGAATGTCTCCCAGTCAAGGTATGGCCCTTCAACAACGGGCATACCGGCGAACTGGTTCAGCAGGCGCGCAAGCGCGTATCCGTATTCCGTCACGATCCCGGGCGAACCATGGCTGCCGTCTTCCTCCTTGACGGTTGCCTTGATCAGCGCACTCAGCACCCCCTGCATCTTCAATATGGCATCGCGAAACCCGTTCCAGGGTTCAAGCAGTATGGAAATGAAATTAATATCCTCCGCAACAACTCCGGTTTCAGTATGAATCAGATCTTCCCTTGAGAGGAAGACCATATTGCCGCTGCTGATCTTCTCACAGATCCGCTGACACGCGAAGGAGCTCCCGCCGGATGTATTGCCGCCGAGCTGCTGAACATACGGATGCCTTAGTAGTTTGAGCAGGTCTCTGTAATAGTACTTTCCTGGTAATTCGCGCAGGCGGGGGATCCTGAAGGTGTTCAGGTGCATGATGAAAAGCAGATCGAAAAAGTCGGCCATCGGGGTATCCCCGAGGGGTAGTCCCATGGTAATATTGACCTCCCTCACCGAACCCGGCAGCGAATTGAGCAAAGGCAGGAGCAGGTTTTCATCGGGCATCACCACGGCGGTCGTTTCATTGAGCAAATGCTCCTCCATCCCTGCCAGAATTTCGCCGCATCGTTTTACCTGACCGGCCACTCCGGGGACACCGGTCACGGTGACCTCCCTGCCGGCTGTCGCCAGATTACCCGATATCCATTGTCCGGGGCCGGAGGGCCACCGATGCTTCCATTGCCGCAGGAACCTTCCTGCTTCCTGCTTCTTATCCTCCATGTAGTATGCGTCGGTATCCCATATCATGGAGGCGAGTCCTCGCTCCACCAGGATTCCGGCCACTTTCTCCTCAGCGGCTGTGAGGGCATTGAATCCTGCAAAGAGAACGTGTTTCCATGGTATGCTGACCATGTTTTGCTCCATCTTCTCCGCGGCAACCCTGAATATCAATCCCTGATACCCCTTGCCGGCACCGAGCAACCGCTCCCGGAACCGTTGGTAACAAGGAAGCATGGAGCGGTAGAACTTCAGGTAGCGGAGCTGAAATTCAGTGGGAGGCTGACTGTCGGGATTCCAGACAGTGAGGGTGCGGATCTGATCGAGGTAAGTAAATAGGGTCCCGGGGTCGACAAGATACCGGTCAATTTCGTTGAAATCGGCCAGGAGCTGTGGTCCCCAGTTCAGGAATTCGCCGAAGCCGGAGGCATTCTTGCCTTCCAGTTCAAGGTGTACAAGGTAGAGTTCAGTCAGGGCATCCAACTGGCCGGTCTCTTCCAGCCCGGAGAGCCCGGTGATGAAATCCTCCACCGAAAACACGGCAGGCGCCCACGTCACCTCCCTGATAATCCCTGCCAGGTGTTTGCGCAGGAAAAGACCTGCCCTGCGGTTGGGGAATACTACCGCCACGTCGGAAAAATCTTTTCCGAATGAGGAGGAGACAAGCCTTGATGCTACCGTTTCGATGAAGCTATTTTCTGCCATACTGTTTATTCAGAGCATTATTGCTGTCGGGCAGACTCTTTCCGGCATCGTGCCACACTGTTGAATCGTCATAAAAACCGCTGATCCGGTGCGATGATGAGAGCCTAAGATAGAGGGAGATCATGCTGAACCGGCCGGTTTCGGTAATGAGGGGAAAGATGGCAGGATCCACTACCTGGATTCCGCTGAATGCCAGCGGGCGCAGCGATTCGTTGTTTCTGGTCAGCACCCGTTCTCCTTTTTCCCTGTTCTCCCATCCCGCAAGCTCCATCTCCTCCCCAAAAAGCAGGTGCCGGGAGGTAACCCGCGATCTGACGGCAAGGGTAGCGAGAGCGCCGGAAGCGCACTGGGCCTCCCAAAGCCGTTGCAGGTTGAGGTTGGAAATTATATCGACATTTCTGACCAGAAAGGGTTCGTCACCCTTTAGAAACCAGGCCGCTTTCAGCATGGCGCCACCCGTTTCGAGCAGCTCCCCGCTTTCGTCGGAAAAATGTATCCTGAGCCCGAAACTGTTGTTGTGCGCTAAGAACTCCTTTATCTGATCAGGAAAATGATGCAGGTTGAGGATGATCTCACTGAATCCGTGTTCGGCCGCATGGAGGAGAGCATGCTCCAGCAGGGTTTTCTCCCTGTATCTCACGAGGGCTTTGGGCATCGTAACGGTAAGGGGCCGGAGCCTTGTTCCGAGACCTGCAGCAAGGATCAGCGCTTTCATGGTCGGGGTTTTATCATTGGTTTTCGTTTCCGGTACTCCTTCTCCAGGCGCCGGCGTGACACCGGGGTACCGTGAGCCGGCAGGAAGATGTCGCAACCTGTATCCAGCATCCTCTCCCAGCTCTGAAACAGCTTCGGTATATCGTCGGCAAAGGGTGGAAATACGGTCCAGGGAACCTGCCCGAACAAAGCGTCACCTGTCAGCATGAGGCTGCCGTCGATGACAAGGCTGACAGACCCTGCCGTGTGGCCGGGGGTATGGATCAGACGGAGCTGGGTTCCATCCAGGTCGGTCGTATCCCCGGCCAAAAGGTCGGGGGTACAGGGTTCCTGGTCAAACCAGGTCAGATTACGGCCCTCCTGAAGCGCCATGAGGGCTCTTGTCCACACCCTGGTACCGCCTGGCAGCGGTGAGTGACCGCTGAGGAGGTATCCTGCTTCCCGTTCATGCACCAAAACCTTCGTCCCGAACCGTTCTTTCAGAAAAGCCACGTTTCCAACATGGTCGAAATGGGTATGCGAAAGGATGATCATGTGAAGCCGACCAGGGTGTATACGCTCCAGCCGGGCAGTGAGAGGCCTTCGCTCAATCCGCCAGCTTGTGTCGAAGAGCAGGGTGAGCGCTCCTGCCGAAACCAGATAAACATTGCATCGCAACGCCATGACCTGTTTCACCAGTGTGCCGCGGGGGGTGGACCATGTTCTCATGACGGGTTCTCCTCCAGGTTTGTATGCCGCAGCATGACCCTGACCGGGAAAGATCGTGTAAGGTAGGCGGCCAGGTTTTCGGCGGCGTAGACTGAACGGTGGCGACCGCCGGTACACCCAAAAGCAACCGAAATGGATGTAAAGCCTCTTTGGATATAGGTTTTTACGCTGGCCCCGACGAGGGCATACACGTGATGGAGGAACACCTCCACCGCCCGTTCCCGCTCCAGGAACCCGATCACCTGCGGATCCCTGCCCGTGAAATCCCGGTATTCCACGTAGCGCCCGGGATTTGGCAACGCCCGGCAATCGAACACAAATCCCCCGCCATGTTCCGGATCGCCCGGCGGTATCCCGTTCTTATAGGAAAAACTGACGACGGTTACCGTGAGCCCGGGAGCCGAGCTCTTGACGGGGGCCGCCGGTACCTTGACAGCCGCCTCCCCAAGGGCCTGCCACAAGACGGTAAGCGCCGGCAACAAGGGGTTTTCCGCCCACTTTAAGCGCAGGTACTCCAGGTTCTTCAGGGCGTAGGGCACACTGTCCAGAAAATGGGTCTTTTGTTCAAAGTATCCCCTGAAACCATATGCGCCCAAAGCCTGAAGGATCCTGATGAGGATGAACCC
>CAYWHQ010000073.1:0-9715 GCA_964457665.1 uncultured Prolixibacteraceae bacterium
CCAGCAAAAGGTAAACGGCAATATCTTTTTCGGGATCTACGCTATGGTGGCCCATGATCAGTATCTCGTTCTACATACCGTACAGCCGACGGAGAAGGTGGTCGATTTTCAGGCCGTAACGGGGATCCGACGCCCAGTTACCGGTCAGATCCCAGATGGTCAGTGCACTACCGCGGATGACCCTGTGAAAACGAGGATCAACCAGGGGTGAACGGAGCGGTTCCCGGCTTGCATAGGCCTTGAGATGCTGAATATGTGCCCTGACGCCCAGCTCAATGGTATTAAACCACTCTCCCTGAATATAAGGGCCGGTTGCTCCGAGTCCGCAGAAATTATTCTGATACCTGCTGACAGTACCGTCGAATTTCAAAAAACCGGTTTCAAGGCACATCTGGCAAACCGCCACATCATGGTTTACGCCTTCCCTGGCGCATTCGTCAAGGTATGCCCTGATAATTCTTCCGAGTAACATGGAATCAACTCCCTGATTATTTCTGTAGACAAAGTTTACCAGATGCCTTTCTGACTTTTTTCCCTTATCCATAATAAAAACGGAGGGTGAGGGTTTTGCGGCGACAGATCTCTTACGCGGGGCCGGGGGTGATTCGGCTCTGCTGACATCCATGGAAATGATAAAAAGCAGACATGCTATCAGGCCTGCCAGGTATCTGGTGTACATCCGGTTCAGGTTATCCGGATGCAATAATAAACCAAAGGAACACCTTTCACACGCGGGTGTTCCTTTTGATTTGCACAAAAAAATGTTGAAAACCCTTTAGTACATTTTGATGTAAAAAGGAATCCGGGCCTGAACGCCTTTGATGGTCCTGGCTTCCCTGACCATCTCCACCAGGTGGTAATCATCCCCGAGCGCCTCTTTCAGGGGTGAGAGGGAAGCATTTCCCATGATCTCCTCGAGGATCTGCTCAATGGGGTCTTTCTGCCGGGGAAGTTCCATGAGTTTGTATTTTTCCAGTTTTGCCAGGTCAGCAGCCATCCTGATGGCCTTATCCAGGCCGCCGTACTCATCGATCAGCCCCAGACGCAAGGCATCCGTTCCGCTCCAGATACGTCCTTCTCCCACGCTGTCGACGCTGGTCTTCTCCATTTTCCTTCCATCCGCCACCTTCCCAATGAATACCTCGTATACATGGTCGACGGATTTCTGAAGGACGGCCAGCTGATAGGGGCTCACCGGTTTTGTGACGGGAATGAAATCGGAATTTTTATTCGATCCTGCATCATCGAAGGTTATACCCAGTTTGTTGTTAAAGAGGCCCTGCATATTCGGTATGGCGCCCCATACGCCAATGGAGCCCGTGATGGTGGAAGGATCGGCCAGAATTTTCGTTGCCCCGCAGGCAATATAATAACCCCCGCTGGCAGCCACATCCCCGAACGACGCTATGACCGGCTTCTCCCTTGAGGCCAGCACAACCTCTCTCCAGATCACATCGGAAGCAAGTGCACTGCCGCCTCCGCTGTTTATCCGGAAAACGATCGCTTTAACCTTACTCTCCTCCCTTGCCTGCCGGATTGCTTTTGAGATCCGGTCAGAGCCGATCGACTGGTCATCGCCTTCACCGGGACCGATGGCTCCCTCTGCATATATGACGGCTACCGATTCTTTAGCTCCTGTGTGCAGGCTGTCTACTGTTTTCACGTTGTTGTATTCGTCCAGGGTCACGACCGGGATCTTCTTCTTTTCCGGCAGTTCCATGACTTTCCGGAGGGATGCCAGCAACTGGTCCTTGTAGACCATCCTGTCGGCCAGCCTGTAACGTATGACATCATCCGCGGTATTCAGTAAAAGGCTGTCGGCGATAGCATTCAGCTTATCCTTGCCGATGGTGCGGCTTTCGGAAATACCTGTGAGCATATGGTCCCATACCCTTTCAACAATGAGCGATATCTGTTCGCGGTTTTCGGCACTCATCTTATCAAGGAAAAGCGGTTCGGTGGCGGCCTTGAACTTTCCATGGCGGACAATCTGAACCTTCACATCAATCTTTTCCAGCAATCCTTTAAGGAAAATGAGCTCGCTGTTCAGTCCCTTGAAAAGGAGGCTGCCTTCGGGATTGATAAAAACTGAATCGGCCACTGAGGCGAGATAATAGGCGGTCTGTGAATAATACTCACCATAGGCATAAATGAATTTTCCACTCAGTCTGAAATCCTGCAGCGCCTGGCGGATCTCCGAGACGGTTGAAATGCCGGAAGGGATGTCAGAAAGTTCAAGGAGAATCCCGCTGATCCGGTCATCGGTTTTGGCTTTCCTGATGTTTTTCAGGATGTCGTTCAGTCCTGTCGCTTTACCGGTACTACCCAGGTCGTAAAGGAGGGGCATTTTAGGTGCCCTGTCCATGACCGGCTTGTCGAGTTCCATCACAAGCAATGTTTTTCCCTTGATCGTAACATCATCGCTGGAAACGATGGCAACAATACCGGCAATGATTCCGATTGTGATAAAGAACAGGATCACGATGGCAACGAATGACCCGAGCAAGCTTGCCAGAAAGGTTTTGAGGAAGTTCATAGGATTGGTTTTAAAAAACAAATTTAAAAAATTGTTGACAACTTTCATACATTGACGCATCACCTTTCAGCTCGTTACATGATTAAGCATAAACGAAGCCATGGAAGGAAATCATTACAAGATGCACAGGATGGCCGGGGAGATAGCGGTCAGGGTGCATGCACTCACCTGCCCTGCCGGCCGTGACAGCCGGTATGTGAGAACCAGCAAACTTTTGCGCCAATCGGCTGTAATGCTGATGCGGAACCTGGTTATGGGCTTCCGCCCCCGTTGTCCGGGCGACGACTATCTGCACTGTCTGTGGATGGCAAAGGAATATGCCCATGAAACCGAGGAGTACCTGGTCCTGTTATGCCGCGAAGGTATGGTAGTCGCGGAAGACCAGCAACAGGGAATCCTTGACGACCTGGATTATCTGAAAACGCAGATCTATCTGTATATGGCAGAGACCCGCAGGAAGGAGAGCGAGAGAACTACCGTGCAGGATACCGTTTGAAGATCTCCTCGCTTTTCATGAGGATATCGATATACTGGGCTCTTTTGTATGCAAAGGGATCCTTGATCGACTTTCGTGAAAGCTTTCCCCTGAAATCTTCAACCGATGAATAATTTTTGCTTTCCATCCATTGTTCAAGTTCCTTCAGGATGACGGATATCTGACCGATGCCGCTCTTATAGATGGTGCTTACCACCTGAACGGCATCAGCGCCGGCGAGGATCATCCGGGCAACATCTTTCCCGCTGAATAATCCGGTGTTGGCGCAAAGCGATCCGCGCACCTCACCCGAAAGCAGTCCGATATACCGGAGCGGCAAACGGCTGTCTTCCTCATGGCTCAGGTTATATGGGAAATGATGCTCTTCTTTGTCCACATCGATATCGGGCTGGAAGAGCCGGTTGAAGAGAACGAATCCGTCGACCCCGGCATAGAACATATTCTGTACCACCATCAGGACGTTTGCGTAAAAAGGGCTGATTTTCACACTGACCGGAATCCGTACGTTCTTTTTTACCTCGGTGATTACATCCATCTGTTCGTTAATGATTGCCCTTCCCTCTTTTTTAAAGTCTCCAGGAACGGAATAAAAGTTGAGTTCGAGGGCATTCACGCCGGTTTGTTCGAGTTCCCTGGCATATTCCACCCAGGTATCTTCAAAAGTACAGTTCAGGCTGGCAATAACCGGGATACTGACTGAACTCACCATTTTCCTGAGATGGCCGAGGTGCTCCCTGGGGCCGGCATGCTCGATATCCGGGAAGAGGCTGAGCATTTCAGCATGCCGGTCGTTATACTGGTTCAGCTCCTCGGAGAGCTGTAGTCTTTCAAGCTCAATCTGTTCCTCAAAAAGGGTCTTGTAGACGATGGCGGCTGCTCCTGATTCTTCCATCTTCTTCACTTTGTCGATCTCCTTAACCAGGTTGCATGCACCGACAATGACAGGATTCTTAAGGTTCAGCCCCATGTATTTTGTTGCGAGGGATGTCATAGAGTTTATTTTTTGGTGAAAAACAAAAGTATCACTAAAATCCTAATTATAAATCATTTTTCATATTTCATCTCAGCAACCCGCCTGTATTGGTCATATCTTCTCCGGGCATTTTCCTCCGCCAATTTGAAAAGAATGGCTGCTTCCTCGGGGAACATAGCCTTCAGGGAGGTATACCGGACCTCGCTGGCAAGAAACTGCTGGAATTTCTCCCAGTCAGGTTCTTTGGAATCGAGCGTGAATGGATTTTTACCTTCGGCTGCGTGCATTGGGTTGTAACGGTATAGGTTCCAGTAGCCTGCCTCTACAGCTTTATCCATCTCCTCCTGGGCCTTATTCATTCCCAGGCGAAGCCCGTGGTTGATACAGGTGGCATAGGCGATGATGAGCGACGGTCCCTTGTATGCTTCTGCTTCTTTTACAGCGCGGAAGAGCTGGCTGTTATTTGCGCCCATGGCAACCTGGGCCACATATACATAACCGTATGTCATGGCCATGGCCCCCAGGTCTTTCTTGCCCACCTTCTTGCCGGAGGCAGCAAACTTGGCCACCGAACCTACGGGTGTGGATTTGGAGGCCTGCCCGCCAGTATTGGAATATACCTCCGTATCCAGCACGAGGATATTGATATCTTCGCCTGATGCGATCACATGGTCAAGACCGCCATACCCGATGTCGTAAGCCCATCCGTCGCCTCCGATCACCCATACAGATTTTTTCACCAGATACTGCCGGAGGTCATAGATTTCCCTGGCCAGCGGACTGGACTCTTTTTCAAGCAGGGGAATCATCTTTTCCGTGGCGATGCGTGATGCTTCCGGATTGTCTTTACCGTCAATCCACTCCTGGAATACTGAGAGCGTTTCCGATCCGAGCATATTCTCTTTCATGGCTTCGCGCATCTTACGGGTAATTCTGTCGCGGAGCTTTCCGACGCCCAGTGCCATTCCAAATCCATACTCGGCATTATCCTCAAAGAGCGAGTTGGCCCATGCCGGACCATGCCCTTTGTCATTGAGCCGGTAAGGGGTAAACGGGGCGGTTCCGCCGTAGATGGAGGAGCAGCCGGTGGCGTTGGAGATCATCATTCTTTCGCCGTAGAGTTGGGTAAGAAGCTTGATATAGGGGGTTTCACCGCAACCTGCGCAGGCCCCGGAGAATTCAAATAGTGGTTGCATGAACTGGCTGTTTTTGAAGGTCTTGAACCTGTCAACTACATCCGTTTTATAGGTCACATTGCCGATCAGATAGTTCCAGTGATTCTCCTCGTGAGCCTGGGTACCAAGTTCCTTCATCTCGAGCGCCTTGGTCTTCGACGGACAGATATCGGCACAATTGCCGCAACCGGTACAATCCAATATGCTGACCTGAATCCTGAATTCAAGTCCGGCCAGATCCTTGCCAACAGCGTTGAGGGTAACCATACCGGCGGGAGCTCCGGCCTTTTCCGACGGGTTCAGAAGGAAGGGACGGATGGCTGCATGAGGGCAGACATACGCGCACTGATTACACTGGATACAGTTTTCGGGTATCCATTCAGGAACATTGACTGCAATGCCTCTCTTTTCGAGCACCGTTGTTCCGTTGGGGAAGGTCCCGTCTTCGCGTCCGACGAAAGCGCTAACCGGGATATCATCCCCCTGCATGCTGCTGACCTTTTCGAAAACCTCTTTGATGAAGGCGGATTTCGACGGATCGTCGGGTTTCGGTACGGGTACAATTTCTGCCCATTCAGCCGGGATCTCTATCCTGATGACATCTCCACCCCGGTCGATGGCAGCATAGTTCATATTGACGATCTCGTCGCCTTTGCGTCCATAGGTCTTCAGGATCGCTTTCTTCATGTCGGCAACAGCCTTTTCAAAGGGTATGACGTTGGCCAGACGGAAGAAGGCGCTCTGCATGATTGAGTTGGTGCGGTTACCCAGTCCTATCTCTTCGGCGATTCTTGTGGCATCGATGATGTAGAACTGAATGTCATGATCGGCCATGTATTTCTTCATGGCATCGGGCAGTCTCTTTTTAGTCTCCTCCTCATCCCAGATGGAGTTGAGCAGGAAGGTTCCCCCTTTTTTCAGACCCTTCAGCAGGTCATATTTATCCAGGTATGATGGTACATGGCAGGCAATAAAGTCGGACATATTTACCAGATAGGTGCTTCGGATAGGTTGGTCGCCAAACCGGAGGTGAGACACCGTAACACCGCCCGATTTCTTGGAATCGTAAGCAAAATAGGCCTGTGCGTATTTGTCGGTATTATCGGCAATGATTTTGATGGAGTTCTTGTTTGCCCCCACGGTACCGTCGGAACCGATTCCCCAGAATTTGTCCGAAAAGGTTCCTTTCGGCTGGATATCCACTTCGGGGAGAAGCGGCAGTGAATGGAAGGTGACATCATCGATGATGCCAATGGTGAAATGGTTTTTGGGTTCGTTCATCTTCAGGTTATTGAACACCGAGATGATCTGGGCAGGGGTCGTGTCCTTTGAGCTAAGTCCGTACCGTCCGGCAAGAATCATCGGACGGTGTTCCCGGTCATAGAAAAGATCCCTGATATCAAGATAGAGCGGATCGCCGTTGGCTCCGGGTTCCTTGGTACGGTCCAGCACGGCGATGCGTTTCACGGAAGACGGCATCACATCGAAGAAATACTTCGCGCTGAAAGGCCGGTAAAGGTGTACCGTGATCAGGCCGACCTTTTCACCCCGCTCACAAAGATAATCGATTGTTTCGCGGATGGTCTCCGTAACGGATCCCATGGCAATAATGATATGTTCGGCTGCCGGGTCACCGTAATAGACGAAGGGTTTATAGGTTCTGCCGGTCAGCTTGGTGATTTTCATCATGTAGTCATTCACGATGTCGGGAACCGGTTCGTAGAAGCGGTTCACGGCCTCTTTGGCCTGGAAAAAGATATCAGGATTCTGAGCGGTGCCCCGTGTGACAGGGTGTTCAGGATTCAGGGCCCGGTCGCGGAACTCCTGCAGTGCCTTATAATCGATCAGGGAGGCCATATCTTCGTTGGAAAAAGCCTCGATCTTCTGGATTTCGTGCGACGAACGGAACCCGTCGAAGAAATGCAGGAAGGGTATCCTGCTTCTGATGGCGCTCAGATGGGCGATCCCTGCAAGATCCATGATCTCCTGAATGGAACCCGATGCCATCATGGCAAAACCTGTCTGCCGGGTGGCATACACATCGCTGTGGTCGCCAAATATGGAGAGCGCGTGGGCGGCAACGGAGCGGGCGCTGACATGAAACACGCCAGGCAGGAGCTCGCCAGCCATCTTGTACATATTGGGAATCATCAGCAGCAGTCCCTGAGAGGCGGTAAAGGTGGTTGTGAGTGACCCGGCCTGAAGGGATCCGTGCACCGCGCCGGCTGCGCCGGCTTCCGACTGCATTTCCACCACTTTGACCTCATCGCCGAAGATGTTCTTCCGGCCGTGGGCAGCCCACTCATCCACATACTCCGCCATGTTGGAGGAGGGGGTGATCGGGTAGATGGCAGCCACTTCACTGAACATGTATGCCATATGTGAGGCAGCCTGGTTGCCGTCGCACGTCAGGAATTTTTTATTCTTTGTCATAATATAATGATTTTTAAATACTTAATTCAACCTCTGTGAATCCTGTAACAAGATGCAAAGCTACACTTTTTCTCCCTATATTAAACCAATATACACCCTGATTTTTCGCTAATTTTGTACCATGAGTGAACGGGTGAACGGGAATAATCACAAAATTTTTAAATCTCATTATTTTTGCTCTATCCTTCAATTATCGAACAAAAACTTGGTTTTGACCAGATCAGGCAGATCCTGAGACAAAGCTGCCTGTCGGACCTTGGGCAAAGGTACTGTGACGATCTGGCGTTTTCGTCCGATCCCGGCTGGATCATTAGAAATCTGGGGATGACCGTGGAGTTCAGGAAGATCCTGGATGACGGGCTAGCCTTCCCGTTCCAGGACTACTACGACATGATCCCGCTGCTGAACCATCTCCGCATCGAAGGCACCTACCCGGAACCTGACCTGCTGGCAGAACTCCGCCTTTCGCTGGCGACTATCCGCGACATTTTGCATTTCCTCACCCGTTATCATGATGATTTTCCCCTGCTGGCAGAACTTTCAGGCGAGATCGATCCGGCTGTGACGGAGGTTATTTCCGGTCTGATCAAATCGGCGGACCGGATCCTGAATGAAAAAGGTCAGATCCGGGATGATGCATCGCCTGAGCTTCTGCGGCTCCGGAAGGAGATGAAGTCCCTTTCCGCGATGGTTGAAAAAAAGATCCTTCAGACGCTGAAGGCAGCGCGACAGAACGGCTGGGCCCCGGAAGAGTCGGAAGTCACACTGCGGAACGGGAGACTGGTCATCCCGCTGGTGGCTTCACACAAGCGAAAGATACAGGGTTTTGTCCATGATGAATCAGCGACCGGTCAGACTGTGTACCTCGAGCCAGCCGAGCTTTTCGAAGCCAATAACGAACTCCGCGAACTGGAATTGGCCGAACGACGGGAGATCATCCGGATACTGACCGTTTTTGCTGACGGCCTGCGGCCGTGGACGGGTCTGCTCACCTCGGCCTACCTGTTTCTGGGACGCATTGATTTCATCCGTTCGAAAGCATTATTCGCCATTGATACCGGGGGGTGTATGCCCACGCTGGCGCCGCGGGATATGACCGGTTTAACCCGGTTCGACTGGAGGGATGCCATCCATCCTTTGCTTTTTCTTTCCCATCGCCGGCAGGGTAAGAAAGTCATCCCGCTCCGGCTCGAACTCTCCTCTGAGAGCAGGATCATGGTGATCTCGGGTCCCAACGCCGGTGGGAAATCGGTCTGCCTGAAGACGGTGGGGCTGCTGCAATACATGCTGCAGTGCGGGATCCTGCCAACACTCAGGGAAGACTCTTCCTGTTCAGTATTTGATGATCTGTTTCTGGACATCGGGGATGAACAGTCGATCGATAACGACCTGAGCACTTACAGCTCGCGGCTGATCAACCTGAAGCATTTCCTTGAGCATCTGGACGGTCAGTCGTTATTTCTGATCGATGAAATGGGTGCCGGCACCGACCCTGCGCTGGGGGGGGCCATTGCGGAGGCCGCCCTGGAGCGGCTCGCGGCTACCGGGGCCACCGGAATCGTAACTACCCACTATTCCAACCTGAAACTGCTTGCCGGCCGCGTGGAGGGTATTGTCAACGGGGCCATGCTTTACGACACCCGGAAGCTTAAACCGTTGTTCCGGCTTCAGAAAGGCAAACCGGGAAGTTCCTTTGCTTTTGAGATAGCTGCGCAGGTCGGGTTTCCAACCGGCGTACTGCAGGCCGCGAAGGAGAAAACGGGCACCAGTCAGCTCAATTTTGAACGTCAGATGCAGGATTTGGAGACGGAGAAGGAGGAGATTGCCCGGAAGGAGAAGGAGCTGGCGGTAGCGGATGAATTCATCGGGGAACTGATCCGTAAATACGAGCAGAAGGTTGCTCAGCTGGAGCAGTCCAGAACAAGGGTACTGGAAGAGGCACGCGCAAGGGCGATGCAGGTTTTATCGGAGTCGAACAAGATCATCGAAAAAACAGTCAAGGAGATCAGGGAATCACAGGCCGATAAAGAGAAGACCCGGCAGCTTCGCAATGATCTCAACCTTATCAGGGAAAAGGTCGGGGAGGGTGTCGCAAAACCAGA
>CAYWHQ010000074.1:0-9682 GCA_964457665.1 uncultured Prolixibacteraceae bacterium
GCAGGCGGTTGAACCGGAACATGCTCCTCTTCGCCGGGTAGAAAAGAAATTGCCGCTCGTGGAGATTCCCGAAGAGGTAGCCAGGACGCTCCCCAACCTGCTGGTAGTGGAAGATAATATGGTCAACCTGAAGCTGATCATGGTATACCTTCAGGGCTTGTGTAACCTTTTCACGGCCATGGAGGCAAAGTCAGCCATCCGTCTGGCACGGGAGCGAAGATTCGACTTTATCCTGATGGATATCAACCTTGGCCCCGGGATGGACGGCATCCAGGCCATGCTCGAGATCAGGAAAATGCCCGAATACCGACATATTCCAATCGTCGCTGTGACGGGGTACGCCTCCATCGGCGACCACGACCGGCTGATCAATATCGGTTTCTCCAGGTACCTTCCCAAACCATTCGACCGCGAATCAATCCTGGCATTATTCAACGAGCTGACCGACAACAGGCCCTGAATCAGCCAAGGAAAACAATGGCTGCGATGAGGGCCAGCACGATGGGTACGACCACAAAGACAACCCTTGCATCACGGGTGATCTGTTCATTACAGAAAACGATTTGTTGCCTGCAGTGGTCGTCGCCTGGTTTATACGTCATGGCCTCCATGAATTCACCCCGCGCGGAACGGAAGAGGTCGATTTTGATGAAATCTGCCCCCCTGCGGGTGTGCTCCAGGTACTTCAACTCTTCATGAGTGAGTCCCTTTTCATCATATACGTCGTGTGCCATATTCCGGTTATTTGAAACTATATGTAAGTCCTATGCCCAGGATCTCCTTGAATTGAGTACGAGGGCCGGGTTCGGAGGTCGGCGACGATTTGATCATGATATCATTGTCGTAAATGAGCTGGGTGCTGATCGATGCTGCCAGCCAGTTGTTCACTTTCATGGTAAGCAGAAGACTCCAGTTCACATCGATATTCCCGAACTCGTGGAAGTAGTCGGTGAAAAGCTCCACGGAGGTGGTCAGGTTTATATTTTTTGCAAGATCTTTGTTCAGATCGGCCCTTACATATGGCCCGAACTCCTTTCTCAGGTTCTTTCCCCGTGCCACTCCAAAGGCACCGGAGTCAGAGAGCGCCTGGTCGAGCACGAAAGTAAATCTCCCTGAAGCCGGCGACATGTAAAGCGAAAACCACCTGGCCGGCGCATAGGTAACACCGAGACCGGCGATCAGATAACCCGGCGACATGAATTTTGAGATGACGGTGCTGTCGTCGGGATAATTGTATCCTTTATCAAACTGGGTTCTGAAATTCACCAGAACAGTGAAATACCACTTGCCCTGCCGGTGCATCTGATATCCGTAGGCTGTCGTGTATTCGATTTTGTCGTTGGTTTTGGTGAACCGGGTATCCGATCCTTTGCCCAGGATCTGAAATCCGTAACCCAGGTCGATGGTATTGGCCCAGGCATGACGTCTCTTTTTATAGTTGGCTTTCAGGTTGATGAAGGTATTGAGACCAATGGAGTTTTCGCCCCCGGCTGCCCAGTTGGAAAATGCGGCCTGCGAGAAAGCAAGGTTACCCGTTCCGCTGATGTTCCATGGTTTTACCGAGTCGGCCCCGGTCAGGGCCTCCTCCTTGGCTTTACTGACCTTCACAATGTCCTGTCCATTAAGAATGGCCAGAGACATTGCAAACAGGATCGTAATAAACTGTTTCATAGCTGATATTTTGAATGTTCGACCTTTGTTTACGAGTTATGGTTATTTCAGAAGATCCCGGATCTCGGTAAGCAACTCCTGCTCTTTTGCCGGCGTCGGCGGTTCAGCCGGAACCTCCTCTTTCTTCCGGTTGAACTTGTTGATTGTCCTGATCATGATGAAAATCGCGAAGGCAATGATGGTAAAGTCGACCAACGGCTATTTCGATCACGTTGCCGCGCATGGCAAACGTCCTGAATTCTGAAAGAATTTTCATAGCGATGGTTTTTTGGAAACAAAACTAACAAAAGACTTGAAGAATTCCTGCAAGTTTTTCCGATTTCGAAATTTTCCCTTTGACTGGCAGAAGATCAAGGAAAGAGTTTCGAGGGATCCCTGTAGCCGGGTTTATCGGTGTACCAGTCGCCATAATCCTTGCCGCCGGAGACTGCCCAGTCCTCGAATTTCAGGTATGCCTCAGCAAGTTCAAACCTTTCGGAGGTATGTGGCATCCGGGCAGGTACGAGGATTGCCCAGGGGATATTAAGCCGGGAGATGTAGTAACGCCCGGTGGCAGGATCGGAATCATCGTCAGCGGTGCCGAAAAGTGTCAGGTTGGCAAGGTTGGTCGGCCGTTCGTTGGCCATATGGATCTCGGTGCCGCGCGTAAGATCCTGTATAAGAAAAAAGTTGAAGGGAATCGATGGTAAAGAATCGGGCAGGAGAGGCGTCAGAAACTGGATGGCCAGGGTGAGGGTATCGGACCATCCCCGCTCGGATCCGGGCCAGGTGTTGAAAAAGTTACCCGCCGAGGGAGGATTGTGAAGCAGGTTGTCGGTCCGGTCGAACAGGATGGCGACGAGGCTGTGCTGGTTGATTTCAAATCCGCGCGGATGCAGATTCACGTAACCCTGTGTCAGCGATGACCCGGTGACAGATGCTGTCTGCATCGGGTCAAGATCATCGATCTGAATGCCAAATCCGTCGCGCAGACCTGCTCCCACAGCCTGGATCAGGTAACGGATACGGATCCCCGCAGTACGGTTAGAAGCGTGCCCCAGCGTCAGGATCTGAAACTGAACTACCAGGTCGTTGAGGTCGTAATCCCCCTTATAGGGCCATATATCCTCAAACAGAAGGGTTGCATTTTCATCCGTGTCGGGAAAATGGCTGATGAATGCCAGGGCGGGATCGGCGGGAAAGTCATCCAGGTGATCGGGGACCTTGTCACCATCACTGTCCTCCACTGCCGGGCCTCCCCCGGTTTCGGTGAAACTGTAGGTTACCGTGTCGGCGACAGGCAGGGTGACGGTCACAGGAACACCCGACACCGGCCTGAACATCACCCTGATCTCCTGCATGATGACAGGCACCTGCAGGGTAAGGCGACATGGATTGCCGGTCCCTGCCGAACCCGATGCCAGTTTCCTGTCGCTTCCGGTTGATGTACCGTGGAAGAGATCCAGCCTCGATAATAGATCCGGCGGGTCAGGTATACCCGAACGGTGTATCACCACCCTGATCTCCCGGATGGTTTTCCATTCAAAACCGGCCGGGACAACGATCTGGTCGGAAATAAAATCATCACCGCCGTAATCGATCTTTTTCCGGCAGGAGGCCGTCGACAGGACAAGTAATATCAGAAGAAGAATGAATCGAAACATGTTAACCCGTTTGACACTGCAAAAATAAGGCTGGTTGCAGGAGAATCAAAAAAAATGATCTCCATTCATTCATTTTTTTTAGATTTGGAGAAAATCAGGATTATGGAAGAGTACTCATTCCAACATTACCTGCTGGGTTTGTTCGCGGTAGCCAACAACATTTCAGCGCTCCCGCTTTTCCTCGGACTCTGCGAAGGTCTTTCAAAAAAAGAACAATTGAAACTTACCAGCACCGCCACCCTCACCTCTTTTATTACCATGCTGGCAGCCATGTTTACGGGAATGGCTATTTTGAATTTCTTTGATATCAGTATTCCTGCATTCAGGATCGCCGGGGGATTACTGCTGATCTTTACGGGGTTGAAAATGATGAATTCCGATCCTTCCGCAAATGCCGGGAAACCTGCCCTCAGTTTCCGTCAGAAGATCAGTACGGCGATCATTCCCATTTCCATCCCCCTCACTACAGGGGCAGGCACCATGTCGACCGTTATCCTCTTCACCCAGAACATGCATCACTCCCGTACCCTGATGCTCAAGCTGCTCATCGCCATTGTCGTGATGACCCTGATCATCTTCTTCACCTTCCGTTATACCACGAGGATCATGAAATATCTCGGTGTCACAGGAATGGATGTCCTGACAAAAATTTTCGGCCTCATCACCCTGGCTATTGGCATACAGTTTATCCTCGACGGGATCAGGGCCAGCTTTCCGAGCCTGGGATAAGGGGCAGGAATGGAGAATCGTAAACCCTACCTTGTAAATCCTGCATCGTAAATTCCCGTTCACCCGTTCACCCGTTCACCCGTTCACCCGTTCCCCTTTGTGACTTTGCGAATTTGTTGTAAGTTTGCAGTCCTATTTGGTCCGGTAGCTCAGCTGGATAGAGCAGCAGCCTTCTAAGCTGCGGGTCAGGGGTTCGAATCCCTTCCGGATCACAGGGGTTTGAGAAGATTTGGTTTCTTGTATGGTAAACATATGGTAAACCGTGTTTTCATTTAAGCCATTTAAATCAAGACAACCTTCCTAATACGGTGAAGTGTTCCTGTCACGCTGATCTGCCTGCCTTTACCCTATGTTCATTTCAATGAACATGGAATTTCGATGAACAAAGAGCCATGAGAAACGGGAAAGAAATACTTACCGAAGCTGTAAACAGCTTGTATAAGTACACGAGCATTGAGACTTCAATTGAAGATGGCAGGTTAAGGTACGTCTGTCGGGATGATCATGAAGGAATTGATCGACCTCAACAAGATCAACGGAGCTGCATATTGGGCGGTGAACCTGCAGCCAACAAGCTTACCGGCTATTTGCATCCAGGTACTTTTACCATTTATACGGACCAGAACTGGCAAAGCATTAAGGAAATAGAGTTGGTTTCTGATGAAAATGGAATAGTGGAACTTCTTGAGATGTTCTGGGAAAAGCAATCTTATAATGGTGTGCCCCCTGTATTAATATATGCTTACCTCATGAGCAGTGGAAGCGACCGGAACATTGAAACCGCTCATTAAATCTTTGAAAATGAGCTACAATATTTCAAGTGATCGGTTGAGCAATCCGCTGTTGAAGGAATTTTTACAAGCACTTACTGATTTTTTCAGCCTGGTGGGTTCTGAATTCTACGTCATTGGCGCACCTGCAAGGGACATAATAATGTCAGGCATTCATTACAAATATTCAGGGAGAAAAACAGATGACCTGGATATTGCAATTGCTATTCCAGAGTTTCGTTTCCCGCATATTTAACCTTCAGGAGCGGGATTATGTCAGTTTTGCAGGAGTAGTTCCCCGTTTACGGTGAGCACTGCCCCGGGGGAGATCGTCAGATGGGAGGATGGCTGCAGGGTGATGGCGTTAATGCTGCATGTTACGGTGATATCCGGCCAGAAGGAGGGACCGGTGCCGGGGATTATCACACTGATCTCTTCGTCGGGTGCATAAGCAGGCGTCCAGTTTGCACTCTCGGTCCAGTCGCTGTTCAGCGATCCATTCCATGTGACCAGTAACGGTTTGATAACCTGTACGATGGCTGGGGAGGCGTATTCCGGATTGCAATTTTCGTGCTGCACAAGGGCGCGGTATTCCCAAGTTCCCATAGATACAGGGATCTCTTCATAAACTGAACCGGTGTGCTCCATATCCATCCAATCCAGCCCGTTGACGCGTTTCTGCCATTTGATAATTGTTCCGTTATAACCTGACAGGGCCATTGTGCCGGTGGATGTTCCCCAGGGGATGCTGGTATCTCCATCCACCAACCCTCCCTCGGTTGGTGAATAAACCAGGATGTTGTGGGTGATCCAGGCGGTGCAGATACCCTGATTGGTCACTGTCAGGGTCACGGGATGAACCCCGTGGTTCTGATAGGTGTAGGCGACACTGCCACTGTCGGGGATTGTCACCCCGTTTTCACCCACATCCCATACATACTGGCTTTGAGACGTGATGAAGGTGTCGGCTGGCGCAAGCAGTGCCACGGCATCGATCTCGTTCCAGTAGGGTCCGGCAGGTGAATTGAGTGCAAGTCTGAGCTCTTTTGTCAGATAGGAAGTCAGCGGAAAATTGATGGCGAAAGCCCGGGCCTCCGCAGGCTGCGGGGAGGCGGTGCCGGTCCAGACCAGGTTCCACTGGCCTGTCGACTCGTTTTTCAGATAGAGGCTGTCGACCGTTCCGGGATAAAGCGTTTCATAAACGATAACCTTCGTGGCATGAACCGCCTGGGGATACTGCAGGATCAGATACTCCCGCTGGTTGTTGGCTGTCAGGGAGGCCCAGGCATTGGTATCGTCACGATGGTAGGGATAGACATCCGGCGGGCCGGTCACCTTGAAAGCCGACCAGATCGTATCGGTATACTGGCTGCTGAAACCGGTTACAGCTGAAACATATTGAATATAATATCCCGTGTCACGGTTGATCCCTCCCGACAGATCGGTGAAATGGGTCGGCGAACCCAGGCAAACCGTGTCGAACGTAAAGGAAGGAACGGGTGGCTCGTACACATCAATAAACGATTCCTTCACCGCCTTGCGGGAGATGTACCCGTCGCTGACCGTAAGACTGACATCGAAAACTCCATTGGTCTGAAAGAGGTGAACAGGGTTCTGCAACGCCGAACCCTGTTGATCACCGAAGGTCCAGTATCTGCTTTGAACGGGATAGGGAGAGATGGTCTGGTCGGTAAATGTCACCTGCGAAGGCTTACACCCTGCCAGCGGGGTAGCCGCGAAATCAACCGCCATGTATGTGTGGATGGTGAAAAGCCTCGACTGCCCGGCGGATGAGGTGCAGTAATACTTTCCGTATTCCCCGGTGGTAATTTGATTCAGGGTAAAAGTAGTACCCGTGGCACCAGGAATCAACACATCGTTTTTGTACCACTGGAAATTACTGCCTCCGAGATTGGAATAGAGGATGCATTTTGCATTGACGGGTTTGTCGCCGTTAAGCCTTATATGCTGGTCGCCTGTTCCGTTCAGCCGGTTTTCAAAATTGGTCCAGGTGGAGTCATTCACAATATTCCCCTTGATCTCCAGGGTGAGGTTCCCCATTCCGGCGCCGTTGATCACCCTGCCGGCATTATGGAAGTCGCCGTTCAGATAGAGGGTGTGGGCTGTGGCATTCTGGTTTTGCAGGGTGCCTGTGTTGTATAATGCGCTCTGGCAGGTTACGTTCGACTGGTAGATCATGATGGTATCCCCGACGCTGATGGAGTCGGCAAAGGTAAGACCCTGGATATAGGCTCCTCCGGAGAGGTTCAGCCTGATCTCCCCGTGAAGGGTACTGTTCACAATCCAGCAGCTTGATCCTGCAGCGCCGATGACAGCTCCATCCTCCATGTTGAGGTTTGAATAGAGCAGGTTCACCCTGGCATCGGAGAATGTCAGGTCGCCGGCAGCGCTGAGATCATGGGCTGTGGCACATTCGAGGTACTGGCCGCTGAATGCACTGAATGGGGCGAAATCGATCATCCGTGCGCCGGTGCCTGTCAGGCGCACCTTGTAGTTCGACCATTGCATTCCGTGATGGATCATGTCGCCGGTCAGCGAGATCTCAAGGTTGTTTGATCCGTTGTAGATATATCCCAGATTGTAAAGATCACCGTCGACATAAACGATATGGGAGGAGCCGTAATTGATCAGGGTATCCATCACACGGACTTCATTGTTGAAGTAGATCTCCGAATTCCCGGCCTGGATGATGCCGTGGAGTATCAGTCTCGCGCAGGTGTTGGAGAAATTCTGCAGATAGGCACCGCCCATCATCCACAGGGTGGCTTCGGTTCCGGTGCTGCTCAGGTTGAGCCGGGAAAGGAGCCTGGCGGCGCCGTTTCCCGAAACCTTGAGGATCCCCTTGTCGGGGAGTTCCAGGTTACCTCTGATCCCGCCGGCGGCGCCGGATGCCAGGTCGATGATAGTACCTGAAAACGCAAGTGCGGAGAGGGCACGTATGGTTTTGGTAAGCGGATTGAGGCTTTTGAAATAGCTGCCCTGGAAAACCGACCCGGTGGCAAATGTCACCTCCTGGTCAGCGCTCCCCGACAGGGTGGTTTCGTGGTTGTTCCAGATCCCGTTCTGGATCATATTGCCCGTGATCTGAATGATCAGATTGTTGCTGGTGTTGGTGACGGTGCCGTTATTGATAACCGATCCGTTGATGTAGAGGGTATGTGAACTGCCATAGTTCTCAAGCACAGCTCCGGAGGCAATGGTGATGTTCCCGTTCATGCTGAAGGTGCTGCTTCCGATACGGATAGTCCCGTACAACGTTGACCCGGTAAGGGTGGAGTTGAAAATCCAGGCTCCTCCGCTCATCTCCAGTTCATTCGACGGGCCGGTCAGAAAGATATCACCCAGGATCTGCCCGGCAATGGAGAGCCGGCAGCCGGATGCCATGTCAAGAGTAGATCCGTTAAAGTCGACAATGGTGGAGCTGAATTTCAGGCTGGTATTGGCGTGAAGGGTTCGTGCAGTCCCTTCCACCGTGAAATTACTGCCTGTGAAGATCTTCGCGGGAGAGAAGGTGATCTGGTGCGCGGCAGTGCCCTGAAAGGAGACCCGGTTGTTTGACCATTCACTTCCCGAGAACGATGCGTTCTGATAAAGGAAAAGAATCAGGTTTGCCGAACCGTTGCGGATGGCTCCCTGGTTGTCAAGATTTCCGTACACTGTGAGGGTAGCAGATCCCGATCCGTTGAAGAGGAGTGTGCCGTTGATTTGAACAGTGAGGTTGCTGCAGGAGGTATAAGCGCCGAGGAGGGTGTTCACGGTAGCGCCGTTCCGGATGACCACGTCATCGGAAGATCCCGGGATCACGCCGCCTTCCCACGTAGAGGAGCTGTTCCAGTTCCCTCCGGCGGGCGTGGAGTAAATCACGGCTCCGTGAGTCTGCCACTCCATGACAGGCAGCAGCGATTGCAGGATCAGTAATATTATAGGGATCCAGATGGTTTGGGTTTTCATGTCCGCTTGTTTGCGAGTCCAAAGGTACCCGCTCCCTCCCTCCTGGTCAATCCGTAAAATCCCTGTTTCTGATCCGTAAAACCACTTACGGCAAAAATGCTTGCGGGCTACAATCTTACCATCCCGTTCCGGATCGCAAAACGGATCAGTTCAGCCAGGGATTGAAGTCCGAGTTTTTCCATGATGTTGTTCCGGTGCGATTCTACTGTCCGGACACTGATGCACAGGCGGTCGGCGATCTCCTTGTATCCAGATCCCTCGGCCATGAACCGTATGATCTCTGTTTCGCGGGCAGTCAGGCCGAAGGCATCCCGCGCCTGCGATGGTTTCCCGCTTTTCGCTTCGCGGATAAAACTCCGTATGATGTGGTGAGAAATCTGTTCACTGATGTATTCCCCTCCCTGAAATACCTCATGAACTGCCCGGATCAGCTCGTCACTCCCGACATTCTTCGGAAGGTACCCCCTGGCTCCGGCGTGAAAGGCCTCCCGGATGTCGGATTCCTGAAGGCTGGCCGTCAGAATGATCACACAAACCCTCGGATATCTTTCACCGATATGACGGGTCATTTCAATGCCATTGCCGTCGGGCAGGGAGATATCGAGCAGAATGATATCCGGTTGACTCCGGCCTAAGCGGTCAAACAACATCGCTGCCGATCCGGCGGTAAATTCAATATGGATGGCCGGTTCCCCTGCCAGGGTCAACCTTATGCCTTCAATGACCAGCGGATGGTCATCCACCAGCCATACCCTGATTGTATCAACTGTCATGACTTGTTGGTTCGTTGAGTCGGTTTTCCCGTGGAGCCACCGGCAGCGAAAAAGTAAATGTACTGCCAATCCCGGGACTACTCTCCACGGTGATGGTTCCGCCGTTCTTTTCTGTGAATTCCCT
>CAYWHQ010000075.1:0-2019 GCA_964457665.1 uncultured Prolixibacteraceae bacterium
TATTACAAGCGTTCAACAAACAGTGGTACATCCTGGGAAGATGATTTTCGCCTGACCGATGACCCCGCCTCTTCCGCCTTTCCATTCATCGCGGGTACCGATAGCGCTTTGCATGTCATGTGGCAGGACTTTCGCGACGGCAATCCGGAAATTTACTATAAAAGGTTCCTGGTCGAAAACCCGGGAACAGGCATCCGGAGTATCGCGACAAACCCCTCAAAAGCTTTTTCACTCGGGCAAAACCAACCGAACCCCTGCTCCTCGACAACAAAAATCAAATTTCAGGTGGCAGGCACCGGAAATGTGAACATCACTTTATATGATCTGTTCGGAAAGGAAGCAGCAACGCTATTCAATGAAAAGCTTATGCCCGGCACATACGAGATCACATTCGATGCTTCAGGGTTAACCAACGGCATCTATTATTATTGCCTCAGGACGGGCAATTTAGCGGAAACTAAAAAAATGATTTTATTGAAGTGAGTTCTCCCCCAATAATTCTGAATATTAAAAATAAGTAAATCATTTCCTGACGAAAAATGTATATTTCCTGATCATTCTGTTAAAGCAAGAATTGTTTAGATTTGTCTGGGTGCAGGTATTCAGGTACAAAAACGAAGTACACTTACCGATGAAATTCATTTTCTGTCTTCTGGTTTTTTTACAGATCGAGATCTGCTCAGGGCAAAAAGCGAATATCAAGGTATTAGACAGTCTTACAAAGTACCATAACAGTTACAAGTCGAACCCAAAACGGGGTTTGAAGATGACCGATTCCGTTTACAAAATTGTGTCCGGGCTCAGGAATGACACCCTTCTGTCGGAAGCCACATACAGCAAAGGGGTTGCATTTTTCTTTTTAGGCCATTATGACTCGGCGCTGGTATACTGGAATAAAGCCATTGATCTGTTTACCAACTCCGGGAACCAGATCCGGCTGGGCGATTGCTTGCAGAATATCGGGCAGATGTTTGAAATGAACGGGAATTATATCAAAGCAAATGAAAACTATCAGCGCAGTCTGCAGATCTTTGAGAAGATGAATGTTCAGGACAGGGCGGCCAATATGATGAATATCATCGGCTCACTGAACAAAAACCTTGAGAATTTTGACATCGCCGAAAAACATTTCAGAAATGCGCTTGATATCTATAATGTCATCAGTGTCCGGTATCCTTCAAACAGGTACATTCAACTGGGCCTGGGGGTGACCCATAACAATCTTGGCATGATTAAAAGCATGACAAAGGATTACAAGGAGGCGATCGGTTTTTTTGAGCAGGCTAAGGCCAGGTTCATCCAGTTACCCGATTCCTTCTACCTGGCGTTTGTGTTGCATAACCTTGGTTCTGTGTATTCAGAAACCGGTGATTATAAACTGGCTGAAAAGTATTTTGTTGAATCAAGTCGCTTCAACCGTTCATTTCAGAATGTTCAACTCAGTCTGATGACCTTATCCGGAAGGGCGGCGATGATGCTCAGCAGCAACCAACCGCAGAAAGCGCTGAGTTATTTCCGGGAAAGCCTGGCCGTGGCTGAATCGCTGAACATGACGAGCATCATGCTCAATAACTGGAAAGGAATGTCGGATGCTTACAAAAAACTGGGTGATTACGAAAAATCATTACTCTATTTCGAAAAATACTCAGTATTGCAGGATTCGTTGCTCACACAATCGAAATACAAGCAGATCATGGAGTTACAAACCTTGTATGAGACTGAGAAAAAGGAAAAGATCATCACCAACCAGGACAAACAACTGCGGCAGCAGATATTCCTGTTTTCAGCTATTTTTCTGATTGTATTGATCGTATTTATTGTTGCATTCTTTGTTTACCGCACCCGGGAAATCAGAAAGCGATATAAACTGGAAAGCAGTCTGAATCTCTCCACCCAACAGGCCCTCATCAGTCAAATGAATCCTCATTTCATATTCAATGCTTTGAATTCGGTGCAGTTATATATTTTAAAGAACGATAAAATTTCATCCAACCTGTTTCTCACCAACTTCGCGGATCT
>CAYWHQ010000075.1:2029-9541 GCA_964457665.1 uncultured Prolixibacteraceae bacterium
AGAAAGGTTCTTGAAAATTCACAATACCAGTTGATTTCGCTGTTCGAAGAACTGGAGGCGTTAAAAACCTATATGGAACTGGAAAAGTCAAGGTTCTCCAATAAATTCAGTTACGAGATCGTTCTGCAGGAAAATATGGCATTGAACGACTACCTGATCCCTACCATGATTCTGCAGCCATTTATTGAAAACTCGATCTGGCATGGGTTTTCAACCCTGGACAGGGAAGGAAAGATCAGGATCGGGATTGTACCCGATAGTTCATCGTACTTACTGATCAACATTGAAGACAATGGAATAGGCCGTGAAAAGGCAAAAGAGATCATGAATAAAAACGGGAAAACGAGAAAGACGCATGGTATTAATATCGTCGGGGAACGGTTCAGACTCTATAATATGCTGAACAAGACCAACATAAGATTTGAGTACACCGATCTTTACGATCATTCCGGAGTGCCATGCGGTACAAGAGTTTCATTATTTTTACAGCAATTACATGAATCATGAAAGTCATTCTGGTTGATGATGAAAGGGTTGCCAATGAATCGTTGGAACTTATTATTCATGAGTATCTTCAGGATGTCGAGATCGTGGGGACGGCTTGTTCGGCTAATGAAGCAAGGAAGCTGATTACATTCAGTAAACCGGATTTGGTTTTCCTCGATATCGAAATGCCGGGAGAGGATGGTTTTGAGCTGTTAAAAAGTCTTAAAAGCATCAATTTCAATATAATATTTATAACTGCATACAATCAGTATGCTATTAAGGCTTTCAAATTCAGCGCGATCGATTACCTGCTGAAACCCGTGAAGATCCCGGAATTGATCAGCGCCATTAACCGGGTTAAAGAGGTGATGGGACAAAGGCAGGCTCCGGATTACAAGGCCTTGCTGGAGAATATTCAATCGGCCAAACCCGTAAAAATCGTTTTAAGCACCACCGAAAGCAGGGAGTATCTGAACATCGGCGACATCATCCGGATCGAGGGCGACGTCAATTATTCGAAATTTTTTCTGATCGGCGGGCGCACCATCATGGTTTCAAAAACACTGAAAGTATATGAGGATTTGCTGATTGGTAACGACTTCTTCCGGTCACACAAATCAAGCCTGGTCAATCTGAAACATGTGAAAAGAGTCATTTCAAAGGATGGGCTGAACATCGAGATGTCGGATGGCTCTCATGCCATGCTTTCGCGTCAATGCAAGGATGATTTTTTACAGGCGATGGATAGCTTTATAAAATAAAAAAACCATTATGAGAAACACTATCCTGATCACGGTCATGGTTCTTGCAGCCCTGGCGAGCCATGCCCAGGTGTCCGACTGGAACAACGGCGGCGGCAACCCGAAGAGGAACGGTCTCAGTTTCGTGAACGGCCCGGAGGCCGACAGCCTTTTATGGCAGGACAATCCTGCCGGAATAATCGGCATGCCCTGCTACATAGAGGGAGATAAGTTGGTCACCATGCGGTTCCTGGGCATGACCAACGCCCCGGTTGCCTGCTATGATCTTTTTACCGGGGAACTGCAATGGCAGAAGGAGATCACCGGGCTTACCGGGCAATCGCTTCCCGTGGGCGTGCGCGACGGACAGGTTTATGTGGTCAGTTACAAGGAAACGCAACACGACACGCTGTATGCACTGGATATCACCACCGGGGAAAAGATCTGGACCTGCGACGTGACGGTAAATCCTTATATCACGGCCAGCGTGAGCTTTGCGGAAAATGGAGACCTGGTGACCGAAAGAAGCGGCGGGATCAGCAGAATTGATCATCTGACCGGCCAACAGGTATGGCTCTGTCCGCTGGTCGGTTTCGTGGGGGGGTGCATGGAGGTGGCCGTCAACAACAGCAACAACACAGGCTATTGCATCGAGCAGGTCGGGGGCGTGGCCTACGTGGCCGCACTGGATATGACGACCGGTGTGAAAAAGTACCACCACGTGCTGAACGAGACCAATCCCGGTGGCGGTCTTCAGCAAGCGCCAATTATGGTCGGGAACAACGGGATTATATATGCCCATAAGCAGGGGGATAATATCACCGCGCTCTACGACGATGGAACTTCATTGTCATTGTTGTGGGAAACCCCGATCACCGGCAATGCACCATTTTCGCAGATCTGCACCGGGGCCGATGGTTCAGTTTATGCTCCCTGCGGGGATAAGATCATCCGGATCGATCCCGCCAACGGGGCTGTCCTTGATTCGTCGGCATCCTTCTGTTCGAATCCCGATCTATTTCAGCTCCGGCTTTCCGCCACGCACAACAACCTGATCTTCGCCACGAATGGCGAAAACAGCCTTTCCGTATTTGACCCGGGGTTAAATCTGTTGTGGTCTGAAACCATCCCAAATGTCAATACCAGCGGGGTGGCTATCGGCTCCGACGGGGTGATCGCCGTCTCAGGCGCAAATATGATCAAAGCATTTGCCACTTCCGGTCATGTGGGGATCACGGAACAAAGCAATCAGAAGGACCTTCTGGTATATCCCGTTCCGTTCAACGACCATTTTATGGTTCAGACCCCCCGATCACTGACCGGTTCCGGATACCGTCTATATGACCTTTACGGGAAACTGGTGAAACAAGGAAAATTGACCTCTTCCAATACTGTCGTTGAAACCCGGGACCTTCCCGGAGGCGGCTATTTGCTTCTTGTGGGTAATCAGGGAAGGCAATTGTTAAAACCAGAATAAAACAAACCTTTTCGAATCTATCGAATCAGTTTTGCATTGCAGGGCAAGGTAAACGAAATCCCACCGGGCAACAACACTGATCCTGGCCTGGATCTGCATGCTTTCGGCCATATGCTCCATCCCCCGGCTTTCCATCAGATCGATCACCGGCATTCACCTCGAAGGTCAGCAGTTTCTTCATATCCTGTGCACCGTGCCCTTTGTGATGAACAGGTCAGATAGAAGGAATGTCAAGCTGTTTGCAGATTTTTTTACAAAGCAGGTTGGAAAGTTCCTGATGCCTTCCAACGGTGGCTTGTTTCCGGTTTTCCGGATTTTGCAATATCGAATGATTTGCTCCTTCCCGCACGAGGATGCAATGATGCGAAGCGAGGTGCCTGAGAAACTCCGTTCGTTTCATCAGGCGATGCTTAGTTTTCTCCTGATGTATTTCCTGCCTTCATAGAGACTGAGAGTTGTCTCCCGGTGGTGAGAAATAACAAGGTCGAGGGCGTCCTGAAGATTTTTTTTCAACTCCTCAATGGTCGCTCCTTGCGAAAGAACTTCCGGAAGCTCTTCCAACTGCCCGACAAACCAACCATCTTCACTTTTTTCTATTATTGCAGTAAAGTCAATATGTTTGAGTCTTTTTGGTTTCATTTCATTTGGTTCCTGACACAAAGGTAGTAAAAAAAACTATGCAAGGAAAGGAGCCAACAACCACCTTGTCAATTCAATGCTGAAGAGACTGAAGGGGACATCTAACCGGGTTATCTTACTGAATAACAGGAGATAAACCTATTTCGACAGAAATTTACCGGCATGCGTGTGTCAGATCTCCAGAATCTGAAAAGGGAGCACATCCGGGACGGACAGATCTTTAAAACTATCGTGAAAACGCACAAGACCCGTGTATATGTTCTATATAATGTACTATATTTGCACTTTTAGAAACCAATTATGTAATTCAGGGTACATTTTATGGAACGTAAGATTGAAAAGAAGCTGGTCAACTGGAAAAATAGTTCATCCCGTTTGCCATTGATTTTACAGGGTGCCCGTCAAGTCGGGAAAACATACAGTTTGCTTCTGTTCGGACGCAAATACTATAAAAATACCGCATATTTCAATTTTGAAAGCAGTAGTGAGCTGCATGGCATTTTTGATCGAGATCTCTCTCCCTCCAGGATTCTGAGAGAACTTTCTGCCTTTACATCAGAACCAATAATACCCGGGGATTCACTTATCATATTTGACGAAATACAAGCTTGTGAAAGAGCTTTGACTTCCCTGAAGTATTTTACCGAAGAGGCTCCGGAATATCATCTTGCTGCAGCCGGAAGTCTTTTAGGTGTATCCATTAACCGCCAGCGTCATTCATTCCCCGTTGGGAAAATCGAATTCATGACGATGCATCCCCTGGATTTTGAAGAATTCCTGCTTGCACTTGGAAAAGATAATGCAATATCAATCATCCGGGATTCATACGAAAGCAATGAGACATGCAGCCTTCATGAAACTTTTCTTGACGATTACCGGGTATTTATCGGAATCGGAGGGATGCCGCAGGTGGTCAATGAATTCATCCGGACCAGGGATTACAATATGGTCATGGCAAAGCAAAAGGACATCATTGATGCCTACATCGCCGATATGGCAAAATATGCGGGACCGTCGGAAACTGTGAAGATCATCGCTGCTTTTAAAAGTGTACCGGCTCAGCTGGCGAAGGAAAACCGGAAATTTCAGTATAAACTCATTAAAAGCGGCGCGAGGGCAGTTCATTATGAATCGGCCCTTGATTGGCTCTCTGCTTCAGCCATGATAACTAAATGCATAAAAGTATCAACGGGACAAGCTCCGCTTACTGCTTTTGCAGAAGCTTCTTCTTTCAAATTATATATGGCGGATACGGGACTTTTATGTGCCGGATATGGCATTTCTCCGGAAGTTTTTCAAAGCGAACCTCAAGCCTGGCAAGGAATTAAAGGAGCATTAACGGAAAATTATGTCGCATCAGCCTTGGTATCTAACGGATATCTCCCTTATTACTGGGAGTCGAAAGGGAAAGCTGAAATTGATTTTTTAATTCAGACGAAGCATGGTATGGTTATTCCGGTGGAGGTAAAATCCGCCGGGAATGTAAGATCGAAAAGTTTGCAACAGTTTATTTCCAAATACAATCCGCAATATTCAATACGAATATCTGCAAAGAACTTTGGTTTTGAGAATAAAATTAAATCCATCCCGCTTTATGCGGTTTATTGCATTGATTTTTAATCCACGCTCATCCAATTTCTCTTCGTAGAAGTTTTTGAGCGCGAAAGGTATCACATTGTAATACGTTTCGCGCCTGATCACTAACTTTTTTCGTTAACTGTGGAATAAACGGAGCAGGGCCAGGGATCTTTTCTGCTTCATGTGCTTTACCGGCATGCGTGTGTCAGATCTCCAGAATCTGAAAAGGGAGCACATCCGGGATGGACAGATCTTCAAAACCATCGTGAAAACGCACAAGACTGAAGTCATTCCCCTGAACCAATATGCCAGGACCATCCTTTCCCGATATGAAGATTTGGAGAACAAACCCCTGCCCAAGCTCTCTGCCCAAAAGATCAACGATCATATCAAGGATGCCTGCGAGGAAGCAGGGATCAAAGACCTGGTCAACTATGTCGATTATTCAGGTGGGAAAGCGAGGGAGCATTCGGAGCCCAAGTATAAGCTGATCACCAACCACACTGCCCGGAAGACCTTCATCACCAACAGCATCATGCTGGGGATGAATACGAAGACCATTAAGGAAATCACCGGTCATAAGAAGGACGCTGTTTTTAACAAGTATGTGAAGATCTCGGAAGAGTTTAAGAAACTTGAGATGGCGAGGACCTGGGATAGTATTCCAATGAAGTGAAAAATACCCGTTAAATCCCGAAAGAAAAAAAATAGTGAGTGAATTCGTAAAATTGTCAAAAAACAGTTGTTAATTAAGCAATTAAATTAAAATGTTTATTAAGTTTGTGAGCGCGAAAGGGGTTACAATGTGACCCCTTCCGCGCCCGATCACTAAAGAAGCAAACGAAATGCAGTTTTATAATTATTTGGAAGAGTTCATCGATAGGCTTCGCTCTGAAGGAAGGTATTCCTTTACACTAGGTGAGCTAAGAACCCAATATCAGTTCTCTGGAGAAGCAATAAAAAAATCCCTGCAGCGGCTCAGAAGAAAAAAGAAGATAGTCCAGGTGCGGCAGGAATTTTATGTTATTGTTCCACCGGAATATAGTGCCACCGGGATTATTCCCCCGTCATTCTTTATCCCGGATATGATGAAATTTATTGACCGGGATTATTATGTTGGTCTGCTCAATGCCGCATCATATTATGGGGCGGGACACCAACAGCCACAGGAACATTTCATAATTACGATTCCTCCGACTATTCGACCTATTGCCAGTCATTCGATAAAAATTAACTTTTGTAAGAAACAGAACTGGGACAAACGGTTTGTCATTGATCAGAAAACGGAAGCAGGATATCTGAAAATCTCTTCTCCGGAGTTAACGGCCTTAGATTTGGTATTCTACCAGGATCGTGTTGGAGGGTTCAATAGAATCTCAACTGTTTTACAGGAATTATGTGAACAGATTAAGCCAAATGCACTTCGGGATTGTGCAAAATCATACAATATTGTTTCAGTTGTTCAACGCCTGGGCTTCTTGTTGGAAAACGTCTTGGAACAATCTGATTTAGTTAAGCCCTTGAAAAAATTTCTCCATGATACAAAATCCTTCCCATTGTTATTAAGCACAAAAGGTCCCAAAGTCAAAGATCTGCGAATTGATAACGATTGGAACATTCTTGCCAATGTAACTGTTGAACCCGATATATGATTCCAACCGCATTCATTACCGCATGGAGGAAAAATGCTCCATGGATTGAAAACACTCAGGTTGAACAAGATCTGATCATCGAAAGATCTCTGGTAGAACTTTTTAACGATTCGTTTTTGAAAGAACACCTCGCATTCCGAGGTGGGACAGCCTTGCACAAATTATTTATCAAACCTCAGCCAAGATATTCAGAAGATATTGACCTGGTGCAGATAAAACCCGAGCCAATCAAAGAAACTATCAAACACATTCAGAAACGATTGACTTTTTTTGAAAAAGCCGAGACAAAGCAGAAAGCGAATAATAATACGCTTATTTTTAAATATACTTCCGAATCCGGATTGCCTGTGAAATTAAAGGTTGAGATCAATTGTAGAGAGCACCATACACTATTTGGCTACAAAGATATTAAGGTCAAAGTCAATAACGCCTGGTTTACAGGAGAAACCACTATAAGAACGTATCGCTTGGAAGAACTCCTTGGTACTAAATTGAGAGCATTGTATCAAAGAAAAAAGGGTCGTGACCTGTTTGATCTTTGGTTCGCCCTGAAAAACCAGACTTTGGATTGCGGAGAGATAATTCAATCCTGGAGATTCTATATGGATCAGGAAGGACATTCTGTGAGCGGGAAGGAATTCATAAAAAACGTCGAAGATAAACTCGCTGATTCTGATTTTACAGGGGACACGAATGGCTTATTACGCCCGGATGTCAAATACAATTCCATTGAGGCTTATCCATTAGTTCATTCAAAACTCCTTTCGTTAATATGAAGGAAAGTGACTGATAAAGAAAATGTTCCCTCACAATATTAATCAATACAAATCTCTTTTTCATGGCAGGGAGGATCTCTTTGCTGTTCGATTGGAAAAGAATAGTAAAGTGCAAAAACCGGGTAAACTGACCACCCTTGACCGACTCAAGCTGACCACCCTCC
>CAYWHQ010000076.1:0-9465 GCA_964457665.1 uncultured Prolixibacteraceae bacterium
TTGCGGGTGCGCGTGACCTGGATGAGGAGACACTGCGGGAGATGGTAGACCTGCTTTATGGTGCCTGTACGATGTGCGGCAGGTGCAATACCCATTGCTCTATCGGGATCGATATTGCCTATGTGGTCAGGACCGGCAGGAACCTGCTGGCCAACATGGGGCTGGTTCCGGCCACACTCCAGTCGACTGTGACCACCGCCGTTGAAACCGGCAATAACATGGGTATACCCGTCACCGATTTCGTCGATACCCTGAAGTGGATGGAAGAGGAGCTCACCGACGAAGTAGGTGATCCCGGCGCAAGGATTCCGGTGGATGAACCTGGTAAAACCGTTATGTACACCCTTAATCCGCGGGAACCCAAGTTTTTTCCTCTATCGATATCAGCCATGGCCAAGGTGTTTTACGCTGCCGGAGAGAGTTGGACTCTCTCCACTGCGATGTACGATATCACCAATTATGCTTACTTTTCGGGGAATCCTGAGGAGGCCCGGCTGATTGCAGAAAGGTTATGGAATGAAACGAAAAGACTGGGGTCCTCAACACTGGTGCTTGCCGAATGCGGTCACGGCACCAGGGCACTGCGGTGGGAGTCGCCCAACTATCTCGGAAAACCATTCCCTTTCAGGGTACTGACCTCAGTGGAGATCATGGCCGGCTACCTGCGATCGGGAAAGATCAAAACCGATCCCTCCCGGATCAGGGGAGCCGTCACCCTGCACGATCCCTGCAACCTTGTCAGAAGCGGCGGTATCATTGAAGAACAAAGATATATTGTGCGTCAGTGCACCACCGACTTCCGGGAGATGCAGCCATATGGTACCGATAACCACTGCTGCGGAGGAGGAGGCGGTCAGCTGGCCATGAGCGAATACAACGACAGGAGGATGAAGATCGCCGGGATAAAAGCCGAACAGATCCGCCGGACCGGAGCTGAAATCCTGGTATCGCCCTGCCACAACTGCGTAGACCAGCTTACCCAGATCAACGTCACTTTCAGGCTAAACGTTCAGATCAAAACTCTTGCCGAACTGGTAGCCGATGCCATCGTCCTAACCTAACGAATTTTATATGAGCCAGTTGATTTACCTTGACAATTCAGCCACTACTTTTCCGAAACCCGAGGAGGTGTACACCTACATGTGTGACTTTTACCGGAAACACGGGGTCAACCCGGGACGATCAGGTTTTGATGCAGCCATTGCCACCGAGGAGGTGGTGATGTCGACCCGTAAAATGCTAACGGAGCTTTTCCGTGGAGATGATCCCAACCGATTGACATTCAGTTACAATGCAAGCGACTCGCTCAATATGGTATTGCAGGGACTGGCCCGAAGGGGCGACCATGTCATAACTACCATGCTGGAGCACAACTCGGTGCTGAGGCCGCTGTATCATCTGGAGCAGGATGGGACCATCGGGGTGACCATTGTACCTTTCGATCAGGAAGGATATGTAGATCCAGACGATATCCGTAAAGCAATCAGGAAAAATACCCGGATGGTTGTGGTGAACCACTGTTCCAATGTGATCGGGACGATTCAGCCCCTGACGGAGATCGGAAAGATCTGCCGCGAGGCCGGGGTATATTTTGTGGTCGACAGCAGCCAGAGCGCAGGTGCTGTCCCCATCGACATCAGGGAGATGTGTATCGACGTGCTTGTTTTTACCGGGCATAAGTGCCTCATGGGCCCAACCGGTATCGGTGGCTCCTACGTGTGTAACGACGTACCCGTGAAAGGCACCAGGTTTGGTGGAACAGGCGTCAGGTCGGCGCAACGAACCCATCTGGAAGAGTTTCCCTACCGCATGGAGTGCGGAACACTTAATATCGTCGGGGTAGCCGGGTTGCATGCCGGCGTTAAATGGATCACTGAACAGGGAATTGATAATCTGCACCGGAAGGAGATGGATCTCTGGGACAGACTGCGTAAAGGAGTTCAGGCCATTCCCAACGTGGTCACATACTGTGCCGGCTCCCCCCTGCAAAAGAATCCGGTGCTTAGCCTGAATATCATGGGTTTTGAAGCCGGCGACGTCGGAACAATCCTGGATGTTGATTATAATATTGCCTGCCGTACAGGACTCCAGTGTGCACCGATGGCTCACCAGGGTATCGGTACGGATAAGATTCACGGAACCGTCCGCCTCAGTATAGGTCCCTTCAATACCGAGGCACATATCGATGCTGCTGTCGATGCCATAGGCGAGATTGCATCGCTCCGTCGCTGAAGAATCACGCCGGTTTTGTTCAGCTTCCCTTTATGATGTGACAATTATCACATCATCTTGTGTACATTATCTCATGCATTATTTTTTTCAACTCAATGCAGCCATCTACCTTTGTAGTCATAAATATATCTATATTAATACATAATATATTATTGACATGGGCACGGATTTCGAAAAGCAATTCATTGAACTACAACAAAGAGTAAAAAAACTTGAGGCCGGCACCCTCGACCAGTTATCGATGGTAGTATTTTCAGGTGATCTCGACAAGATCCTTGCTGCAATGATCATTGCGACCGGGGCAGCTGCATACGACATGAAAGTGAAGCTGTTTTTCACTTTCTGGGCAATCGCTGCGCTGCGTGATCCTTTGAAAAACGGCAAAGGAAAGACCCTGATGGAAAAAATGTTCGGAATCATGCTGCCTAAAGGCAGCGAAAAGATAGCATTGTCGAAAATGCACATGTGCGGAATTGGTACATCCATGATCAGGGGGATCATGAAGAAACACAAAGTGGCCTCACTGCCGGAGATGTTTGCAACGGCCGGAGAACTTGGCGTAGAGATCAACATCTGTGAAATGTCGATGAACCTGATGGGTTTCAGACGGGAGGAGATGATCGACTATCCTGGCCTGACGGTTTGCGGGGTGGCCACTTTCCTCTCGGATGCACAGGAGAGCAAAATACAATTATTTATCTAAAACCATGAATAAATGAGCACAGAAGAACTGAAAAACCTGAAATCCAGCAAGATTGTTGACGCCAGGGGAACAGCCTGCCCCGGACCGCTGCTGGCGGCAAAAAAAGCCATCGGAGAGATCGAATCCGGCGAGATCATGGAGATATACTCTTCCGACGAAGGAACCAGGCACGACATTCCGAAATGGTGTCAGAAAATGAGTCACGATTTTCTTGGTATTCTTGAAGAAGACAGCTATTCGAGACTGTTTCTCCGAAAAGCATAAACGAACACCTCCCCTGTATACTTACCGTTTTCCTGTATCAGGCATATTTTCGATTTCATTATATAATGGATCAGCGGGTCAACGCACAGGGGAGGTTTTTTTCCGGACCTAAGTATGGAATCAAAAAACAAATCACCCAAAATCCTGGTCTTTTCAACCGACAAGATATCCGATCCGGGCATCGACCAGGCCGGTTTGCGCAAGCTGCATTACTCCCCTTCGGTGTATGTCATCAGCCTGCCTTGCTCTTCCGGAATAAAGCCGCGCTGGATCATGCATGCTTTTGAAAAAGGCTTCGACGGTGTTTTTATCGCGGCCGACGGGCATGAATGTTCCTTCAGCCCGAGATGTCCGGAGCTCACCAATGATATTATCACCGAATCGCAGCGGATGATGAAAGAGAAGAATATCAGTCCGAAACGGATACGCATGGCAGCCCTTTGTTCGGTGTGCGCCGAACCATTTGTAAACCACATGGCCAACTTCAGTAAAATATTAGCAGAGCTTTCATGAAACGGGAAGAACAGGAATTTGATGTTTTGGTGATCGGAGGTGGTATTGCCGGACAGGAAGCCGCTTTAACCCTTGCCGATATGGATTACAAGGTTCTGCTGGTGGAGAAGGATTATTCCATCGGAGGGAAGATGATCCAGTTGAGCAAGGTTTTTCCGACGCTCGACTGTGCGGCCTGCATCACCACGCCGAAAATGTCGGAAACCGCCCGTCATCCCAACATCACATTGATGCTGAACAGTGAGATGGAGCTTATCAGCCGGAACGATAAGGGTTTTCACCTGGAGATCCGTAAAAAAGCCAGATATGTCCGACCGGAAGCTTGTACAGGTTGCCGGGAATGTGAAATGGCATGCCCGGAGGTTCGTCAGGATGAGTATAACTATAACCTCGCGGGCCGAAAAGTGGCATTCATTCCATTCACGCTTGCCAATCCCAGAATTGCAGTGATCGACCGGCAGGATGTTTCGGCTCCCTGCATTGCAGCATGCCCCGGTGGTGTTAAACCCTACGGTTATATCTCGCTGGTCAGAAACGGTCAGATCGATGATGCATTCCACCTGCATATGAGAGACATACCCATTCCGGGAAGTCTGGGCAGGGCCTGTTATGCTCCCTGCCAGGGAGAGTGCACCAGGGGTAGCATCGAGGCTCCGGTGGATATACGGAGAATAAAGCGGTTCTTCTCAGATGATTATTACCAAAGGTTTCCTCAGGCACCGGTAAGAGAACCGGGGAACCCAACCGGGAAAAAAGTGGCAGTGGTCGGATCGGGTCCGGCAGGTTTGACCGCCTCCTATCATCTTGCCCTGGCCGGTCACCATGTGAAGATATTTGAAGCAGCCCCCGAGGCCGGTGGCATGCTTAAAATGACACTCCCTGCATACAGGTTGCCCAACGAGGTGGTCGACAGGGATATTCAAAACATAACCGCCCTTGGGATTGAAATAGCGGTCAACCACCGCATCGAAAGCCTCATGAAACTCCGGGAAGAGGGCTACGATGCCGTCTTTGCAGCTTTAGGGACGCATGAATCCAGCCGGCTGAAAATACCCGGATCCGACCTTGCCGGTATCGTTTCTTGTCTGGATTTTCTTCGGGAATCAAAAATCGGGACAAAACCTGATCTCCGCGGAAAGAAAGTAATGGTGGTTGGTGGCGGAAATACTGCTATGGACGCGTCCAGAACCGCCATCCGGCTGGGCGCTTCCAGAGTAACGGTGGTGTATCGCCGTAGTCGGGAGGAAATGCCCGCATGGAAAGAGGAGATACACGAAGCGATCGAAGAGGGAGTCGACCTGCAGGTGCTGCGCAATCCCGTAAAACTGTTGGGGACAGATGGCAAAATCAACAAAGCCGTGCTGATCCGGATGGCACTGGGTGAACCGGATGCCAGCGGACGACGGCGTCCGGTCGAGATCAGCGGATCGGAATACGAATCCGACGTCGACCTGGTGATCGAAGCGATAGGGTTACAACCCACAACCTCTCTATTCGGCAATGAAATCGCTCTCAGCAAGGACGGGACCATGCCGGTCGATCCTGAAACTCTCCAGACAGAGCATCCGTGGCTTTTTGCCGGAGGAGACTCCGTTACCGGTTCTTCCACCATCATCGAAGCGGCAGGGCAAGGGAGGCGTGCCGCATTTTATATCAGCAGATTTCTGCAGGGCCTGTCGCTCAGCAACTTCTCATTCAGCGAAAAATTGCCGGCTGCTGATAAGAAACAGGTCCTGTCGCGTCCTGGAATCAAGATCACCACCCCCGTGAACCAAAAACTACGTCCGGCAGAAGAAAGAGTCCGGGATTTTTCCGATGTTGAGCTGACCTACACGAAGGAAGAGGCCGTGCATAGTTCAGATCGATGCCTGGATTGCTCGAATTGCAGGGAATGTCAGCAGTGTGTGTCCGCATGTCCTGCATACGCAATCGATTTCAGTCAGAAACCGGAAAAGGTTAAAACCTATTCACGAAGCATCATCCTCGCCACAGGATACCAGCTTTACAAAGCCGACAACATGTCCGCATACCGGGCAGCACGTTTGTCCAATGTAATCGACTCCATGCAGATGGACCGGCTTATTGCACCCACAAGGCCTTTCAACAACGTGGTGCGCCCCGGCGATGGAAAGATCCCGGGAAACATAGCCTATATCTTGTGCACCGGATCACGCGACTCCAGCCTTCAGAACTTCCGCGCCTGCAATGTAGCCGTCACCAATAATCCCATCTGTTCCCAGATCTGCTGCATGTATTCCATCAAACAGGCACAGCTGCTTATGGGAGCGCTTCCGATGGCAGACATATCCATTTATTATATGGATATCCGATCCTTCGGAAAAGGATACGAGGAGTTCTATCAGCAGTCCAGATCCATGGGGATCAACTTCATAAAAGGAAAGGTGGCGCAGATCAAATCCAGGGAGGATACGAACGGAGATGTCGTTCTCAGGGTGGAAGATATCGACAGCGGAAAGGTCAGGGAAATAGTTCATGATCTGGTGGTCCTTTCGGTAGGAGTTATGCCCGAAAACAGTATCGTGCAAACCTTCCGGGAAGAAAAACCCGGACTGGATCCGTTCCGGTACATCCTCCAGGCAGATCCCCTTCTGAATCCGGCCCTCACCACTGTAAAAGGTGTCTTTGTGGCTGGCACCGCAGCTGCACCGATGGATATCCCCGACTCCATCCTCTCCGCAGGATCCGCTTCATCAGAGGTTGCCGCCTATCTGCAGGGTGATTAACCAAACCGGTAAGAAAAGGAACACCAAACATTCTTGAATGTTTCAGAAACATGACTGAAAAACAGAATAAAAAAAGAATCGGAGTCTACATCTGTCACTGTGGAGGCAATATCTCCGATTACGTGGATGTGGAGCAGCTGCGTGGGATCATGGACCAGGAGGAGAACGTGGTGGTCTCCAAAAATGTGATGTTCGCCTGTTCCGACTCCAACCAGAAAGAGATGATCAGCGATATCCGGGATAACCAGCTGGATGGTATCGTGGTGGCATCGTGTTCACCGAAACTTCACCTGCACACATTCAGGGGTGTGGCCGAAAGGGCTGGGCTGAACCCATACAACTACGTCCAGGTCAATGTACGCGAGCAATGTTCGTGGGCACATTCCGATCATCCCGGGGAAGCATCCTACAAAGCCGCAGGTCTGATCAAAGCCGGGATCAAAAGGGTGACGAAGTCTGAAGCACTTGAGAAAATCGAGATCAGGGCACATAAATCAGTGGCTGTGATCGGCGCCGGTGTAGCAGGGATGCGCGCTGCCCTCGACCTGGCCAGAATGGGTAACCAGGTGTTTCTGATCGAAAAAGCCCCTGAGGTGGGAGGACAGATTGCTTCCAGAGGAAAACTCTTTCCAACCGGTGAAACAGGCAAAGAACTCATCAACAGGCTCCTGCGACAGATCAGAGCGATGACGAACATTCAGCTCTTTACCAGCTCCACCGTGGAAAAGGTCACCGGTAGTCTGGGAAATTTCAAGATAGAAATCCATACCGGCAATGTGCCAAAAGAGGTGATGCATTTCACAGCCGGCGCCCTTCTTGTAGCTACCGGATACGAGCCATACCAACCGAAGGAGAATGAGTTCGGTTACACAACTACTACGCGGATTCTGACGATCCATGAGTTCGATCATCTGATGAACTCACAGAGCGGATCACTCTCTGTGCAGGGCAAAAAAGTGTCTGCCGTAGCATTTATCTATTGTGTGGGGATGCGGCAAAGTCAGGGAGAACATAAATATTGTTCCCGGGTATGCTGCACAGCAGCCATCCACAGTGCACTGGTAATGCATGAACAGTATCCTGGCATCAAAGTCATTCACATCTACCGTGATATCCGGACCTATGGCAAACAGGAGATCCTGTACCAGCAATCCTCGTCGGCCGGGGATATTTATATGCTTTACCAGGAGAAAGATCCCCCCAAAGTCACCTTAACCGACCAGGGTATTCACCTAAGCGTTAAAGATTACCTGACGCTGAAGAAAACCATCGAAATGAACGTGGACCTGCTGGTCCTGGTCAATGGTATGGTCCCGCGCACCGATACCGCGGAAGTCTCCGGCATATTCAAGATTCCGGTTGGGATCGACGGATTTTTCAATGAAATCCACCCAAAACTTCGTCCGGTCGAAACTGTCATCAACGGGGTATTCCTCGGCGGTTCGTGTCAGGGTCCCCGGAACATTCCGGAATCCATCCAGTCGGCACAATCGGCAGCTGCCAAGATCAACGGAATCATCCGCAAAGAGACCCTTGAACTGGACCCCATTGTAGCCCGAATTGATGAATCATTGTGTAGCTGGTGCGGTAAATGCAGGGATGTATGTGAGTATGATGCCATATTCCAGATTGAAACGAACGGCAAGGTCGTGGCGTCGGTGAATGAGGCTGTATGTAAGGGCTGCGGGATCTGTGCCCCCGTATGCCCTGCCGACGCCATCGACATTGCCTCATTTACCAGTGGAGAGATTGAAGGTATGATCGATGGATTCATGGCTCCCTTCGCCCTGGAATTCAAGGAGGTTGACGGTTCCGAAAACCAACCGGCTCCGGGTACCGAAATGAAAGAGGTGCCTGATTTGTGGCATGAAATTATGGAAACGGTTGAATCTGAGCCCAGATCCATTCCCGATATTGCTAAAATACTGGCAAAAGACAAGGAACTCATCACCTGGCATGTTATGACCATGAACAAATACTTCTTTATGGAACCCGCCGGAGTGGACGATAACGACGAATATTATCTGTATAAACTGAAAAATAAAGCCTGATGCCTCATCTCGATCCATTCTTCTCAGATGAAATCCGAAAATACGGGGCTGCAGATTTCAGCTCCTGCTACAACTGTGGAAACTGCACTGCAATATGTAACCTTTCCGGAAGCGATTCCTCCTTTCCCCGAAAACTCATCCGATATACTGTGACCGGACTGAAGGAAGAGATCAACTCCTCGCTTGATCCCTGGCTCTGTTATTTTTGCGGCGATTGCTCCACCACCTGCCCGAGAGAAGCCAATCCGGGAAATCTGATGATGGCCTTGAGACGCTATCTGACAGCCACATACGACTGGACAGGTCTGGCCCGGAAGTTTTATACATCCAAGGTGTTTGAACTGTCGGCCATCGCCATACTGGCCCTCTTCATCCTGGTTTTGTTCATTTTCTTTCACGGCCCCATGACCACTGAACTGACCCCCGAGGGTGGAGTGAAACTCAACACCTTCGCACCATGGAAAACCATTGAAGCAGGTGACTGGATCATGGCCGGGTTACTTTCGTTTTTCCTTTTGTCAAATATCATCAGCATGTATCTAAAGGTTGTTGTAAGCAGAAAGGAGCTGCGTATTCCCCTGAAGATATATGCCACAGAATTCAGGAATCTGGTTTTTCATTTCATCACACAGTGGAAATTCTCGGAATGTGATACGGAAAGGCCATCTTTCCGGAAAAATATAAGGAACGGAACATACAATTACTGGATCGTTCATTTTTTGCTGATGACGGGATATGTGACACTGTTCGCGATGATCGTCGGATTCCTGCACTGGTTCCAGACCGATGAGATTCATCCCTGGTGGCATCCCCAGCGGATCCTCGGGTATTATGCTACTTTCGGACTGCTGGCCGGAACCATCTACTTCATCGTGCTTCGTTTAAAAAGAGAAAACGAAAAAAGCAAACATTCACACTATACCGACTGGACCTTCCTGGTATTGCTGTTTCTCACAAC
>CAYWHQ010000077.1:0-9454 GCA_964457665.1 uncultured Prolixibacteraceae bacterium
AGCCCTTGTCATCGGTAATGCTTCCTATGCAGATGTTCCCCTGAGAAACCCGGTCAATGATGCAACGGATATGGCCGCCACGTTAAGGGAGCTTGGTTTTACCGTGACCTTAAAGACCAACCTGAACCAACGGGATATGGAAACGGCTGTCAGGAATTTCAGGGCAAGCCTTACAGCGGGAGATGTTGCTTTGTTTTATTACAGCGGACATGGAATGCAGGTTTCCGGAAGCAATTACCTGATCCCTGTTAATGAATCCATCCAGAGCGAAACCGATGTCCGGTACAATGCCATGGAGGCCCAATACGTGATGGATAACATGCAGGATGCAGGGACAGGAGTAAACATTATTATTCTTGATGCCTGCCGTGACAATCCTTTCAAAGGTGTTCGCTCACAAACAAAAGGCTTTATTGCTGTGCGGGCTCCACAGGGTACTTTCATCGCATACTCCACCGCCCCGGAAACGGTGGCGCTGGACGGAACAGGACGAAACTCACCCTATACTCAGAATCTTATTTTCTGCATGAAAAAGCCCGGGGTTGAAATTGAAGATGCCTTCAAAGAAGTCCGAAAAAAAGTTATGACTGAGACAGGTAACAAACAAGTTCCCTGGGAGTCCTCTTCTTTGGTGGAACCGTTTTCCTTTCTTTTAAATAGCAAAGGTGATTTACCCTTCCAAGGTTCAGTTGTATAATTCGCAAAACGAATTGTAACAATTTTCAAAACGAATTGTACGAAAATAATCTACACGGCCGCCTGAAAAGTGTTTTAAATACTTATTAAAACTTTATAGAAAACTATTCTGACGTTCTTGATGGCTGTGGTGATCCCTGGGATACTTCAGTATCCGGTATTGGTTTACAGCCGCTAATTCCTGCCATAAGTCCATTAACCTTAACCCATGGCTGAGTTGACAAGTATGTGACTATTTCCTGCATTAACACTTCAGGAACCAGAAAGACTTTTTTTTCTTTTTGCATATTGAGTCCCTTCAACTAATTATTGCATGAAATGGTCTGTTGATGGTTTCCAAAGCCGTCGAAAAGAATGACCTCGCCGGTACATTCCACCTTGTAGGTCCGGTGCTGTGGCTTACCCCACCATGCGGGAATATCCTCCATTGCAGAGTTGGCCATCAATATCCGGACCATATTGATGATGCGGGATCCCAGGAAGGATATTGAAGGTTCCGGCAGGGCCTCCTTCTGAGAAACAATGCTTACCGAGAGGATACGTCCATCGTCCCGGATGGTGGCCTTCTGCTCCTCGTTGTTCTGAAAGAACGTCATCCGGTAGAACTCCCCTTCCCGGGTAAAGGTTGGAACGTATTTTGGATTCTGAAGCTGTGGGAAGAGGAACATTGCACTGAGTTTAACCGGATCCGGAATATCCCCCCAGCCTTCGAGGATCTGTATGATCACCGGGGAGAGGTTCAGGGTAGAGAGCTTTGAGGCGATCGACCCAAGGGAACGTTCCGGCAGGGCATTCACCAGTCGCTGACCCATCGATGCAAGGGTCTGCAACTCCTTATTTGACCAACGTTTTGCCATTGTTTTGAAATGTTTGATTAAAAAAAACCTTTGTAATAAGCATATTGATTTTTTACACCGGCATCCTGCCAGTCAACATTGTCGACCTTCATCTGCGAAAGATCGCCCTTGAACCAATGTCCGTTCCAGGCCTGATTCCAGCCGATGGCAGTGTTGCTGTAATTGTATTGTGTATCAAGGTTACCATCCGCTCCCATGATGACGGGAGTGGTAGTAAGTCTTTTTGAGTCAAGGTATATTCTGATATCACTCACTCTTGGGCCTCCGTCAGGCAAAACCACCACCAGGTGGTGGAGAAGAGTGTCGGGGGTGAAGGGTGCGCTCTGGGCGGCATAGTTGTTTCCATCCTGGCTGTAGGTGTAAACGTAGATCAGGTTCTGGGATGGAAAAAGCAGGATCCACCACCATCTCCGATATCCATAGTTCCCAACGTGCCAGATGGTATTGTAGTAATTAGGGCTTGATCCCAGACGGAAGAGAATGGAATAGGTACGTTTAGCGGATCCCGTGGGGAGAATCGGCGCGTACCCGTTGGCAAAAGACAATTTACTGGAAGAACCATTGAACCTTGCCATCTGTCCCGATATTCCGGGCACATAGGAGATATTACTTTCCGTGCCGTTCTTTCCGTTACCAGACAGATCGTTTGCGTTGCCGCTAAGGGGGTAAAATGCCGTGATTGCCATCAGAATGACGTGAATAGGTTTTGAGGTACGATAAACAGCTTGGCCTGAAAGTCAGATGCTTTGTTTGTGGCCCCGGCGCTGGAGGTTATGCGTAAACTCACGTGATCCCCGGCGGAGATGGCGACGGTGGTTGGCCTCTGTCCCCGGAGAACCGTGTTTGTCCCGAGGTCTGGTGCCGTGGAAAACAATGCAGTGGAACCCTTGTATACGTTATAGGCACACGCCGCCCCGCTGCCCGCCGCCGCCGTCCTCACGGCTGCATCCACCGGCAGAAGGTAGCTGTCCTTCATCACATCCAGATACCAGACCCCCTGGGAATTTGCTGAGTCGGCGATCTGTTCTCCCGGTATGGAGATCATGTGCAGGTAGTCCTGAACCTTCCTGTTTACTGCAATGTTGAAATTCCGGTCACCATCGGCAAGGTCGGTGTCGGTCACCACCGTTGCCGTGATCAGATTTTCAGAATTGGTGGCAGATTTGATATACCCGATACGCAGGACGCTCCCGGCAGAGTTGATGCAGGTCACAAGAGATAGTTCTATCTTTTTCGCATACTGTGCCGTTCCTTCAAATGTAAACGTCGTAGTGCTGGTTCGATTACCCGTGACGGGGTACCAGATATCCGGAGGGGGCATATCAACGTTCAGGCAACCGGTTTCATCCACGATGAACCCCGTTCCGATTTTAACATGACCGAGGATACTGCTGTCGGCCTCGACCTCCGTGTGGCCGATCGCTGCATAAAGGCTATCGTGGTTGTGGCTCCCGGAGGCATATCCGGCTGAGGCGTGGTTTCCCCAACCGTAAGCTGTGTTCCAGCTCGAAAAATTGAGAGCCTGGTTATTGATCGAGCCAATGTTAGCCAGGTTGATCAGCACCTCACTGCCTGAAGAATCTCTTGAAGCCAGATTCAAATAACCATTTCCTGATTTATTCAATACCATGATGTCCTCTTCAAGAACAATTGTTTTTTTAAAGAGAGACTTCATGAATGATGTGAGCCATCCTCCTTCAGTATCTGGATCGATAGTAAGCAGTAAGTTATTTGACGAATTTTTGAAAGAGAAACCTCTTAATTCATTCCCTGAGACAAATTCATTCGATACAGAGGTTTCAAGTATCACCAGATCGCTTGCTCGCCACGCACCCTCCTGCCAGAGCATGACTACACCATCGTTGGTTCCCTGGGGAACATCTTCTCCGTATGCCAGGAATTTCCATTCCTCACCAGAATAGAAACAGATCTTCCCGAGTTCGGTATTAAAGTAGATTTGTCCGCCAACGGGCGCAGAGTGATGATTCACCTCGTTTTCAAGGACCATCTCCCTGACCTCATTCTGCCTGCAGTGAAGCGGTGAGTGTATTACGGTCATACCTTGGCAGAGGTTAACCTACAATCCTGATCACTCCGCTGATTGCAGCTGTGGTGGTCCAGGTGATATCCCCGGCAGCATTGGTGACAATGTCACAGATGACCAGCTCTTTATTCGAGCCGTTTGTAACCCAGATCTGGACCAGTGGGTCAGTGCCACAGCCATGGGTTGCCGCGGTAACTGTTCCTGTGGCCAGACTGGTTATTGTACCAACATACTTCTTGGCCTGGCCGGTGGTTTTGTTATCAACATAGGTTTTTGTAGCCTTCTGAGTTGGAATCTTTGTGTCCGAATTCCCTGCCAGCGTGGTATCGGTGTCAATGACCCCGACCTTGAAATTATCAGTTTCAAGATTGCTGATGGTATTGTTATCAGCATTGATCGTTTTGTTTGTCAAGGTTTGTGTACTCGACAGACGAACCAGGTCTGCGGCCTCCGTGTTGTCGATCCCATCAAAGTCAGCCCCGGTAATTCCTGTACCTTTGGTCACATTGGCAATTACCTGGTCTCCAATGCTGAGTCCTGTACCACTTGGGGTATTGATTCCAGTTGCAGTTCCTGCAACCGAAACTTTATAATACTCACCCTTAACAATGGCAGTAATTCCCTGGGCAGTAAGTGTCTGGCTGCCGTCGATCGTCCCCTTATAGATCAGCGCCCCGGCGTAACCAGCGATCTTGGTGTCCACATATGCCTTGGTGGCCTTCTGGGTTGCAACTTTAGCATCAGAATTAGCCGTCAAGGCCACATCGGTATCCAGATAACTCATTGGAACCTGCTGGACGTTATCTACGTTTCCAAGTCCAACCTGAGTCTTGGTTACCCCATGTGGATTGGAGGTATTGGCCAGATGGGTATCGATCTGAGCATGGGTATTGGTACCCTTGTTTTGAATGTTGTTGTGATCGATGGAGGTTTCAGCGATCACCTTTACCCATGCGGTACCATTGTAATAATACTCACATTTATCAGTGTCGTTGAAATACTTCTGACCTTTTACAGGAGAAGCAGGAGCACTTGCCAAAACATGCATAACTACATTTTGCAGTTCATTCTGTTGCATGTTTAAGGCTGATTTAACCGGTGTTGCCATGACTTTAAAATTTTGTTTTGAAATTGTTTATTTGACTATGATTTTTCCTGAATAATAATTGTTGAATGTTACTGTGAACAGGTTGTAAGAGTTATGATGAATGGTGCATATGATCTCAGTGTTATTTGTATCGAGCACTACAACCAGTGGAATAACTCCAAGATTATGCTCAACCTGAACTTCCATTGTATAGGAGAATGGAAATTCCATATTGGCCCCTATGGACAGTTCATCAGGTTGCCGCGGAACCCAATCCTGTCCATTATAAACCAGCAAATCGTTTACTTCCTCTCCAGCAGGTAATCCGCTTCCACCCCCGGACAACAAATTGATATATTTGTTTGTGCCGTTCATTACTGCGTGACGGTTTTATAGATGCAGTAGAAGATCACCTGAGCGCTTCCGGAAGACGGAACCGTACCGCCTGAAAGCTTCGCCCTGACAGCCATATTATCATATACATCACCTCCTGGCTGGATATCCATCATCCGGTTTTTGCTCAAAGGCAGTTCGAGAAAACTGTTGGGGAATGAACCAATCTCCGGGGTGTCATCATGGGTGCCATAAAAAACATAGAGTTCCTGGGTGCCGCAGTCAAGCTGTGAGGTGACAACCATTCTGGCCGATAAACTGATCACCTGGATGAATTTACCGGCGCCGGGAGATGGAACAATATCCTGGTACTGGTCCAGCTGTGAAACATTGTAGCTTTTCCGGACATAACTCACCACATCCGCCTGCGGGGCCGGCATCGCTGCCAGTGAAGCTGCTACCAACACATCCTTCAGCATCTCCATTCCTGCGTATGGAATTGCGCCGGCGGGCACGGTTTCGGCATAACCAAGCCGGTACCTCCGATATTCATATACCTCCTTTTCGGTGGTATCTTTAAAGGTTCTGAGTTCGCCTGTGGTTACATCCTCTTCAAAATAGAGCAGCCACGGATCACCGCCGCCTTCACCTTCGATCAGACTTCCTCCATGATAGGTGAAGCTGGCTGCCGGCACATAACAGATCTCTTCTCCGTCGAAAATAACTCCCTCGCTTACCACCAGATTCTCGCCCACTACGGTTGCACTCAGCCCGGAAAGTATCACAGGATCCAGTGATCCGGTGAGCCCCTGTATCATACTTTTAAATGCCGAAGCAGTAGCATCCTGAATCAGCCTCCAGTCATCCGACCGGAGTGGTTGCCCACCTGATAAACTCTTTAAACGGTCCATTTGTCAGAATTTTTGAATTACAAAACATTTTCCCGGTAACTTGTATTTATGCACGATTGCTGCAATCAGTGGGATCTCGTTGGCCAGCGACTCAGGGATGTTTACCACAAAATCCACATCCGTCGCATCATTGAGTGAATATACCCACGAGTCCGCCTGATCCATATAGAACTCAGGATCCGCGGTCTCACTGTTCAGAAAAATATACGGCCCCAGCGTGAAGCCTTCTGAAATAAAGATATCCGTACTGGAGAACCGGTCGTTGAGGGTCTTCTCGAGCACCAATACCTGCGGGGTGATCATGACCTGGCGAACAGTATCACTCCAGAACAACAACAGATCCTCTTTGATCTTGATCAGGTATGATACAAAGACCTTTACCCAGACAATCATCCTTAATTGACGAAGCCGGTGCGGGATCATCATATGAGCTATCCTGCTAATCGAAAATTGTTGGTTCCACGTTGTCATTGTACACAATCTGGCTGTCGGCCATTATCAGTTCAAAATATCCTGCTTCACTCTCAACATACATGTCAACCGGCTGGTATGTACCTCCGGCCGGCCGGTGCCAGGCAGCGGTAAGTTTTACATCCACTACTCCCTCGGCTGCCTGAATTGCGTCCACAAGCTTTGATAACCTGAGGATACCGTCGAACTCGAGGCCCTGCTGGAATGATTCAATAGCGTTGTTAATCGGGTTGACCGAATTATCCCTGAGCAGGTTGTTCAAGGAGTCAAGTACTAACCTGTCGCGAATGATGGTCATTTGTACCTTAAGCTGATCTGCCGGCAGGCTGACTATCTCAAGTTTTACACCGGCATCCTTCCATTTTGACCAGAAGTCGGTAAAAGTGCCTTTCTCCTGCGCTGTGAGAGGGGCTTTTACACCGCCTGCATCTTTTGCCACCTTCAGTTTTACCCGTCCGTTACGCTCCGATGCTGCCGCGTAGGTGACAATTCTCGAGGCAGGATCATCTGTCTGGTATAGAAAATGATCATCCACCCAGATCATAGCATACCCGTACTGCCATTTCTTTGATTCCTCGGCATACCATCGCAGCGTGTGAGGATTTTTCGCGGCAATTCGTTCGTCAATGTCGGATTTATGACGATCGAACAGCACCTCAACCGTCCAGCTGCCAACTGCCATGATCCACAGCCAGAGCCTCCATACGGCCACCTTCGATCCACTCACCACATCTACGGCCAGGTTGAGGCCGGTATCCGACACAGCTCCTGGAATGCCTGACGAAACGATGTATTCGTTCAGTTCAGCGAACGTCTCCTTGGTGGCGTTCAGATCGTCGTATATTTCTGCTATCGTTCGGCTCATGTTTTCCAGATGATCTTTGACAGTGTGCCGGTGGATCCTCCGGGAGGCACCTGTAAACGTGCGCGGAGATAATTTGTCAGCACTCCCACTATATTGAATGTGTGAACGGTTTTTTCAGGCTCCAGGATAAAGCTGGCCTCCGGCAAAACACTGAAGTTCTCCCCGTCTAGGCTCTGGTCAACGGAAAATACCACCTCAGAGGAACTAAGCGGGCTGTAGTTAACTTGCACGGTAACCAGGTCGCGCAGGAAAAACAACCGCACCGGCTGAAATTCCTTGTCTCCCCCTGTCAGATTATAATTCACATCCTGTACAATCGTGTTCATGTCGTTTTGGGTTACTATTGCTTCCTGATCTATACCGCTAACCGGATGTATGTTGTTTTCTGCAAAATACTGTGCGATGTTTCGGTTCACTGCTTTATCGGGAATCGTAACAACGAATCCTCCTGGCACAGAAAGATCCAGCGCAAGTCCATCATTCGCATCAAGAAGATCGAACACCGCATCGATACCCCCCAGTTCCTGAACTGCGATGTCGAACAGAGTCTGTCCCGGTTGAGCGACCATGGTTTTCACCTGTAAATGGCTTTAATGTTCACCAAACCTCCTGTAACCGTCATCGTGTTGATCTGAATACCGTCGCGGTCGAACTGCATCCTGATTTTGCGACCCATTTCCCTGGTGTCCTCATCATTAAGAAAATTACTCAGGCCTACCCCCGTTGTGGGAAATTGCTTGTATTCTCCCTCGAAGGCCGATAAAAGGTCGGCCTGGTGCTGCATCGTGGCATCTCCTGTCAAAAGATCGCCACCGCTTACAGCCAGATCACCGGTTTCATCAAACAGTATGTCGGTAATTTGTTTCATATCAGCTGATCGTTCCTGTCCCCGGTCCCGTGGTCATGCCGGTCTGAGCGGTCGGTGATCCTGTGGTGGACACGGGGATCCCCTGGGCAACCGTAACCGTGCCTGTTTTGACATAAACCTCAATCAAAGCGCTTAACCGGTCAGCAAATTCATCATACGATGGATCTTCACGTTCCATCATATCCTTCATCAACTGAACGATGCCTTGCTTGAGCGGTGACCGTTGTAAAGCCATTTCAATCTATTTTAATAATTGTTGAAAATCCATTTTAAACTTTTCCAGCGAAGCGATCGTGGGAGGCAGCGGCGTCCCGCTGGGTCCGTTGGGTGTACTCACGGTAAGCTTTGAAATGATATCATATATTGCTTCCATAAGTTTCGAGAGACTGGTTACGGTATTGCTTACATCAACTTTTTTTGATACACCATCAATCTCTACCGCTAAACCGTTCAGGTTATATCGGATCACTTCCGGATCGTCAACCTTTATCAATACCAGATCACGCAATTCACCCCCACTCAGATCAGCCACTGTTACCATAGTGTTCTTCTTAGGCCTGATCATCATTGCGCCACTGTTTCCGGTGCTGAACAGCAATACTCCTGGGATTTCGAGATCTCCGATCTTTATCGTACAATCTTTGTCGGTAACCTCTGTAACTTCTGCAGTAATGTGTACAGCCTGAATGCCTGAGCCGGCAATTTTTCTGAGTTGTTCCCTTATTTTTCTTACCTCGCTGCTCATAGCTTCATGCCCACGGTTATTTTTCTCGATCCACCCTCGCGTGAAATTCTGGTTTCAACCTCCAGCACATAGTACTCTCCGTCCTTATACTCGTAATCCTTGTCCTGAAGGCTAACCTTATACCCACCCGAACAATATGGCAGGAGCCAGCCGGTAAAACTGCCTGAGTAACCGGTGTAATTCCTGATCTTTAATTGCTCATCGGCCAGGTTCTTCAACGTGGACAGATCGCTTACCCCGTCGATTTTAATATTCACCTGGTCACCTCCTGAGCTACCGGCAATCTGTCTGATCACTTTCCCGTCCTTGCCCTTTCCTTCAACAATCACCTCAACAACCCGATCGCGGGCCTCCTTGTACTCAAGTTCACTTTTTTCGATATTTTGCTGAAAAGAGTAGCTGGCAGTTCCGAAGATCCTGCTGTATTGAGGGTGCACATGCAGCACTTTATCTCTTACGTAAATATCAGCCTTGCACTCCTCCTGAATCTTCTTTACGATATCATACCCCGTGGCGCCGCGGATCACAAACTTGTCATAACTGAACGAATAATCACACTCCACGGTAAACCCGCCGA
>CAYWHQ010000078.1:0-9403 GCA_964457665.1 uncultured Prolixibacteraceae bacterium
AGGTAAGCCTGAACCGCATCTTTCCGTTAAACGATACAGGATAGGTAAAAGTATTTTCGGTAATATAAACTTCATTCCATTGAGGGAATGGTTCAATGGATATACTTCCGGTATGGCCGGTTTTTTTCCATAATTCTTCGGCCAGGTGGGGGGCAAAAGGGGAGATGAGGATTAAAAGCGGTTGCAGGATCGCCCTTTTGTGGCAATGAAGTTCGGTAAGTTCGTTCGTACAGATCATGAAGGCACTGACTGCGGTGTTGAACGACAGCCTTTCAATATCCTCCTGTACTTTCCGGATGGTCTTGTGAAGTATCCTGAGCTCATCCGGGCCGGGCTCTTCTTCACTGAACGTTGTTTCAGCGTTGCCGGGGTGATACAGTTTCCAGAATTTTCTGATGAAACGGAATACCCCTTCGATGCCATTGGTGTCCCAGGGTTTGGATTGTTCCAGGGGACCAAGGAACATTTCGTACATCCTGAATGTATCTGCGCCGTAACGGTCGATCAGGCTATCGGGATTGACCACATTATAAAGAGATTTCGACATCTTTTCGATGAGGTATCCGCAATGGTACCTGCCGTTTTCCAGAATGAAGTCCGCACCGGCCAGGTCGGGTCTCCACTTTCGGAAAGCCTCGGTATCCAGTATGTCGTTTTCCACCATGCTGATATCTGCATGCATGGGAACGGTATCGTATTGTTCGCACAAACCGTATGAAACGAAAGTACAGGTGCCTTTAATCCTGTAGACCAGGCTTGACCGGCCCTGGATTTTTCCCTGGTTGACCAGTTTCCGGTACGGTTCGTCGGTCACGGAGTGTCCGATATCAAAGAGGAATTTATTCCAGAATCTGGAATAGATAAGATGTCCGGTGGCATGTTCGTCGCCCCCGATGTATAGATCTACGTCGCGCCAGTAGCTGACCGCCTCGCGGGAGAAATATTCCCGTGAATTGCGTGGGTCCATGTAGCGCAGGTAATACCCGCTGGATCCAGCAAATCCGGGCATGGTAGAGGTTTCGTAGGGCCATCCTTCAGGGGTACACCAGTTCATGGCCCTCGCCAGCGGCGGCTCTCCTGATTCGGTGGGGAGGTATTTGTCGATTTCCGGAAGCAGGAGCGGGAGCGCCTTCTCGTCGAGGGTATAGGGAATACCGTCGCGGTAATAAACCGGAAAGGGTTCTCCCCAGTAACGCTGGCGACTGAAGATGGCATCGCGAAGGCGGTAATGGACAGTCCCTTTACCGATCCCTTCCGCTTCTGTTTTCCGGATTACGGCACGGATCGCCTCCCCGACGTTCATGCCGTTGATGAAACCGGAATTGATCATGGTTCCCTCTTTCGCATCATAGGAGCCTAGTGAGATGTCGCCGCCCGTGACGACTTCCGTTATCGGAAGACCGAAATGACGGGCAAAATCGTAATCACGGCTGTCGTGGGCAGGAACGGCCATGATGGCCCCCGTGCCGTATCCTGCCAGGACATAGTCGGCCACCCACACAGGAATCTCTTGCCCGGTGAAAGGATGGATACAGCAAGCTCCGGTGAATACACCCGTGATCTTTTTTACTTCAGTCATTCTTTCCCTCTCCGACCGGTTCACCGCCTCATGTATGTAGGCATTGACCTCGTTCCTGTGAGAAGGCGGCGTGATCTGCCCGATCAGCTCATGCTCCGGGGCAAGAACCATGAAAGTGGCGCCGAAAATAGTATCAGGGCGGGTGGTAAATACCTGTAGTGAACAGGAGTTATTGGCAAAGGGAAACCATATTTCCGCTCCTTCCGACCTGCCGATCCAGTTTCGTTGCTGCTCTTTGAGCGATTCGGAAAAATCTACCCCATCAAGACCCTCCAGCAGCCTTTGTGCGTAAGCGGTTATGCGAAGGAACCACTGGCGCATTTTTTTCCTTTCCACAGGGTGTCCGCCACGAACAGAGAATCCGTTGACAACCTCGTCGTTCGCCAATACTGTTCCAAGATCCGGACACCAGTTTACCATCGCTTCCGACAAGTAGGCGAGACGGTAATCCATAAGGATCTCCTGCTTACTTCTCTCCCCGAAAGCATGCCATTCGGCAGCGCTGAACCCCCTTCCTCCTTCGGCTTCGAATTTTCTGACCAGCCCGGCAACCGGTTCCGCCCGGTTGGTATCGGGATTGTACCAGTGATGGAACAACTGGATGAATGTCCACTGCGTCCACTTGTAGTAGTCAGGATCGCTGGTCTTGACCTCCCGGTCCCAGTCGTAACAAAACCCGATCCTGTCCATCTGCTCCCGGTAACGCAGAATATTTTTCGCGGTGGTGACCGCGGGATGGGTGCCGGTTTGAATGGCGTATTGTTCTGCCGGTAATCCATAAGCGTCGTACCCCATCGGGTGCAGCACGTTATACCCCTGATGCCGCTTGTACCTGGAGAAGATGTCGGATGCAATGTATCCCAGCGGATGCCCGACATGCAGGCCAGCACCCGATGGATAAGGGAACATGTCAAGCACATAATACTTGGGTCTGCCAGGAACAACCGCTGCACGAAAAGTTTTATTTTCCAGCCAATAACGCTGCCATTTTGGCTCAATATCACGGGGATTGTATTCCATAAAGGATAAGGATTGAGCGTGCAAAGTTAGTAAATGGTGTAGATTTGCTACATTTGACACTGAAGTCTTACCTTACGGATGTCTCAGGAGGAGAAGAAAATATTGCAACCATCCCGCCGGTGGAAGAGGATGCTCGGCATTCCCTTGCTTGTATTGTTTTGCCTGGGTATGATGGTCTATGGAACCCTTTACTTCGGTTTGAATTATTTCGGCGGAAAGATCCTTCGTGATTTTCTGCAGAAGAGGATTTTGCTCGCCAGCGACAGCCTCTACACGGTAGATTTTGAAAATCTTCACATCAATGTTGCCAACGGTGATATCAGAATTTACGGCTTCAGGATGATCCCCGACACCCTGCGCTACCAAAAGCTTCAGCTGGAAAAACGGGCGACCAGAGCCCTCTATGATCTGAGTTATGAATCCCTTTTCATCGAGAGACTCAGAATCATCCATCTGTTAAAATACCGTCAGGTTAAGATGCGGGAGATGATCATCAATCAGCCCGAAATAACCATGGTGGCTTACCCCGACTCGATGGCTGCCCGAAAAGGGAAGTTCAATATCATTTACCGTGATATCTATCCGCTTGCCTCACAAGTCTTTCAGGATTTTCACATCGATTCCATCCGGATCAACCAGGGGTATATGCTAACCGAAAGACGTCAGTCGTCAGGAAAATTGAATGAGGGGGAGTATGAGTTCTCAGCCGTTCTGCGGAACTTTTCGGTCAACCCTTTCAGTTTTTATAACCCCGACAGGGTATTTTACTCCACCGGCATTGATCTCACCATATACAATTACAGTTTTGCGCTTGCCGACAGCCTTTATTTCCTTAAAGCATCGGAGATTGGTTTTTCCCTGAGCGGTTCCTTTCTGCACGGGAAAAACATTGAATTGAAACCGAATTTCAGTAAAGCCGTTAGTAGCAATATACCAGCCGCAAACCTTATTCAGCTTAACCTGCCGGCATTCAGAATAGAAGGGCTGAACCTTTATGAGGTACTCACCAGGCAACAGGTGGATCTGCAGGAACTTGTTCTGGATAACTTGAAAATAAAAGTATTCCGGATCCGTAAACCCGGAGCATCAGAACACAAAGCTGTTGAAGGGAAGGGGAAAATCAAGCTTGCCGACCTTTATGAAGTGATCAGGGGAAAACTCCGGTCGATCGCGGTCGACAATATCCGCATCACAGGGGGTTCCTTCGATTTCTATTCCTCCCTGAATGCCCGCCGGCCTGAAATAAGCGTTCTCAGGACATGGGTTACCATGTCGGAGTGTTTGCTCGACTCCAATGCCCATCTCGACAGGGAACAGATTCTCTACTCCCGCGATTTTGAACTGCAGATGCAGGGCCTCACCATGTTGCTGCGCGACAGTTTGCATATGCTTACTGCGGGGGAACTGGGTATTTCCACCCGTGAACGTTATATCTATCTGGAGAATGCTGTGCTCTTCCCCGGGCAGCGGTCCGTTAAAAACCCTGCAGACATCAGCAATCAACTCACCTGCAGGATCCCCGGTATTTATTTTGATGATCTCGACATGGAGCAGCTATATCATGACAGGGTATTTGATTACGGTCATCTGACTGTGGATGAACCCGACATGCGCATTAGCCGCTCGGGCAAAGTACAAAAGGAAGAGGTGCGGTTCAGAAAACCTTCCGATTTTTTTGCGGAGGAGAATGAAGATTATGTTTTCCTGCTTTTTAAGAAGTATTTGAATGCCATCTATGGCGACAGTACGCACATCACCAACGGTTACATCAGGATTTTTCAGGAGCACGGAGGAAGGGAAACGTCGATTGCCTCTGGAATGTTCGACCTCAAGCTGTTTGATTTTGAAATCGATTCAACCAGCCGGATGAACACGAAAGGCTACTTTTATAGCCAGGATTTTGCCTTTCACCTGCAACAACTGGCATTAAAAAGACCCGACAGTCTTACACACCTCCAGATTCAACATCTTGATTTCAATACCCGCGACTCCCTGATCCATATCCAGGGTCTCCGGTTTGGCAGGATTCCTGATATGGAGAGAATGATTCACAGACCGGCAGGAGCGGCTGCCACCTCCCTGGCATTCCGTGCCGATGATATCAGGCTTGTCGGACTGAACCACCGCAGGCTCTTTCTCGAGAAGATCCTTACTGCATCCACGCTTCATGTCAGCAGACCCGTACTGCAAATCTCCTCCGAACATTTTTCTGCTCCGGAACAGGAAGATATCCTTCCGCTGTCGGTGGCTGCCCCTGAGAGGTTCTTTTATGCCATCGCACTCCGCGATCTTCGGGTAGTCGACGGGGAGATCGATTATGACAACACCGGAGGCCGTCGGGAACAATCCTTTAACCTGAAAAAGGTTGAATTCAGGGTATTGAATCCTTTTTTCGAAATACCTGTGGCTGGCGTGAATCCGGGCAAGTTCTCGTTCGACTCCCTGGAACTATCGGTCAAACCTTTGCGTGCCGCCATCGCCGACAGTCTTTATGAGATCGAGATCGGTTCATTTTCCATGCATTCCTATCCGGTATGGGTTAACCTGGAGAATATCCGGATCATCCCCGCCGCAACGATAGATCAGAGCGGCCGTCCTCTTCCGGTCAGGGATATTTCCATTCCCGACCTTGATATCTGCGGATTCTATTTCGACAGGGCGCTGTTCAACCGGGAATGGATCATCGATTCGTTGATCTTCAGGAACCCTTCGGTGACAATGTCGATTGAAAAAAGGACTCCACAGGAGTCCATATCCGGGCAGTCAGGGGTTCTGCTCCCGCCGTTCATGAAAAGACTGGTCCTCCAGAAAAGCAGACTGATCAACAGCACGGTCAGTATTTCACGCCCCGGGCAGGAGCCTTTCAGTCATATAACCCTCCACGGCAATGCCTGCATCTCCGGCATTGAGATCGACTCATTGACAAGGCTCAGGGAACGGGAGACCATCTTCAGTCTGCCCGGGGACATTACCCTGGAATCATCGGGTTTGTCCTGGATCCCGGCCGATTCGCTCTACCGCTTGTCCTTTTCAGGAATCCGATTGTCTACGGCCGCTTCATCGCTGGAGATCGATTCGTTCAGGATCCTTCCAAGGTATTCCAGGGAGGAGTTTTCAGCCCTTCATACTTACCAGAAGGATATGGTAACAATCACTCTTCCCCGCCTCTCGTTCAGCGGTTTGTCGTTTTCATCGCTTATCCGGGACAAATCACTTTCGGCTAAGCGGTTAATGATCGATAGTCCTTTCATTGAAAACTATCGCGACAAACGCCTTCCCATGAATCCGGATCTTTATCCTCCCAACCCTGTTCAGCGGCTCAATGGATTGAAATTCGGGCTGGATATCGATTCGGTGATTGCCCGGAACGGTTATCTGGTCTATTATGAGCAGCGATACGAGGATCCGGGAATGATTTTTTTTAATGATGTCAACCTGATTATACAGGGTGTTTCCAATTGTCCGGAACGGCAGAACAGGTCTCCGCGCCTGGATATGAACGTCCTGATGAATCTCATGGGAAAAGGGCCGGTAAATGTCAATATCAGATTCCCGTCGGCTGCACGGACAGATTCCTTCTATGTTTCGGGATCAATCGGTCAGTTTGATCTCCAGGAGCTCAATCCTATGATAACAAATCTTTTACCCGCCGAAGTCACCGGCGGGACCGTGAATAAAATCCACATCCTGCGTTTTGGCGCTGATTCAGTGAAGGCAAGAGGGTTGCTTGATTTTCATCACTCGGCATTGCGGTTCAGATTAATACACGAGGATGAACCAAAATGGAATGTAGTTGAAACGACCATTATGAACCTTCTGCTCAATGAGGCGATACCGGCTTCGAATCCTCTGGAAACAGGGAAGTTCCGGCAAGGCTTTATCTATTTTTACCGTGATCCGCATAAAGGCTTTTTTAATTATGTGTGGAAAGGCATTCAAAGCGGTCTCAAATCAAGCATCGGACTAAATGATAAAGATCAGCGGAAGTATGCCAGATCATGGAAAAGTGAGCACAGGAAATCAAAAAAATAGAGGCCGATGTTAAAAAGCAGACCAAAATATGTTAAGATCCTGGTGTGGATTGCGCTGGTATTATTGCTGGCATTATTGGGGTTTTTCACGGCGGGCTATTTTTATTACGGTAATATCCTCAGGAAACTTTTGGTATCGGCTATCCATAAAGAGAGCAAAGGATTGTACAATGCCAATGTCGACCGGATTTATATCAATTTAATGTCCGGCAATGTCCATATCAGCGGGTTGACAATAGTTCCCGACACTGCACTGTTCGACTCGCTTGCGGAAAAGGAATTGCTCAATCCCCTGCTGGCCGAAATCCGGCTTGAAAAACTTAAGATCAGGGATCTTTCGATTTCCGGACTGGTTCAGAAAAGAGAGTTGAAAATCAGAAAGATATTGATCAGCAATCCGGAAGTGATACTTTACCATATGCATTCCGACAGTGCCAGACCTTCTCTTCCAGATTCAGGAGCGCATCCCCTGACCCTTCCTTTACCCAATGCCCTTCGGTTGATCCGCGTTGAGGAGATCAGGGTGTCGGAGGGTCGCTTTTCCTTTGTGAACCTCGAAAAAGATACGGCGCAAATTTTCTCCCTGCCTTCAGCTGAGATTACGGTGATGGATCTTTTTATCGACGGATTGCCTTCCGACACAACCCCGGTCTTCAATGCGGGGGATATCCGGCTTCGATTTAATGAAGTGAAGACAGGCGCTGGCCTGCTGTACGATATATCTGTCGGAGAGATCTTTTTATCGACGCGTGACCGGATGATTCTTGCAGGTGAATTCAGACTGATCCCGAAATTCACGAAAGAGGAATTTTCCGACCGGGCGGGTCATCAGACCGACCGGATGGAAATAGCGGTTGATTCAATCCTTGTAAAGGACTTTGATGTGAAGGGATGGATCCTGTCGAAAAGTATCATTGCCGGCAGTGTACGCATTGCCGGGCTTACTCTGGAGGATTTTCGCGACAAGCGGGAAACCCGGCTCTCCGGGAAGAAACCTGACATGCCTCACCAGCTGATAAAAAAACTCAACAACCGGATGAAAATCGATACACTTGTCGTTTCACGCGGCAAGGTTACCTATATGGAGCAGGTTGCGGATGAACCGGGAACGATTTTTTTCGATGGCATTGAAGCAATGCTGACTGGTCTTACGAATGACACGATGCTATTGGGTTCGGGTCATATCACCAAACTCAATGGAAGAGCCAGACTTCAGGGGAAGGGAGTGATTGTTGCCAGCTTTGATTTTTACCTCGGCGACAGATCCGGAAAGTTTCACTATTCAGCTGAGCTGGGGCCTTTTGATCTTACACTGGTCAATCCGATGGTCACAAGACTCCTCCCTGCACGCATTGTCAGCGGCAAAGCCGACAGGCTCATGATCGCTGGGGTTTCTGCCAATGACCATATCGCCCGCGGTGCGTTGCTGTTCTACTACCACAACCTGCATATTGAACTGGCCGGACAGGATCAGACCAGGTGGTCGAGGATCAAGACCGGGGTCATCAATTTTGCGGCAAATAAGCTTATCCTGAATGCCCGCAATCCCCTCCCATCGGGAAAAATGAAAACAGGGGTGATATATTTTCAGAGTGACCAATATAAAGGGATCGTCAATTTCATCTGGAAAAGCACACTCAGCGGGATCAAATCATCCATGGGATTCAATACGGAGGAACAAAAAGCGATCAAAAAGGATAAAAAATAGCGAAAAGGGTTAATTTTGTCATCCAAAGAACCATGCTCCCTCAGGATAACCGGTATATACAAAGAAGAGTAGCTACGGCACAGGTAACCACCGTGATCAGTATCACGCTGGTGTTGTTTCTCGCCGGGTTGCTGGGAACAATAATTCTCCATGCCCGGAAGGTATCGGATTACGTTAAGGAAAATATCGGTTTTTCGATTATGGTCCGCGAAGGGATCCGTGAAAGCGGGATCGTGGAGCTTAAAAAGCAGCTTGACCGGGAACCCTATGTGAAGTCGAGCGAATATATACCGAAGGAGCGCGCCGCGGAGCTGCTTGAGGAGGAACTGGGCGAGGATTTCATCGGCTTTCTGGGCTACAATCCGCTGCTTTCCAGTATTCAGCTAAAACTCAAAGCGGTATATACTCAACCCGACAGCCTCCGGCAAATTGAGCAGCAACTGGTACTGTTGCCACAGGTGAAGGAGGTATTTTACCAAAGGTCACTGGTCGACCTGATTAACCGTAATATTGAAAGGATCAGCCTGATACTTTCCGGATTCGGTCTTATGCTGCTTTTCATCGCGATCGTGTTGATCAATAATACGATCCGGTTATCGATATATGCCAAACGTTTCATCATCAGGAGTATGCAGTTGGTGGGGGCTACGGAGTCGTTTATCCGTAAACCGTTTCTTTACCGGAGCATGGCACATGGATTCCTGAGCGCCCTCTTTGCCCTTGGGATGCTGGTTTTCGTTCTGTTTTTCAGTATTGAGCAGTTACCGGAGCTGATGGAACTTGAGGACTGGTCACTTCTGGCTTTGCTGGCCGCGATGATCATCATGGCGGGCGTTATGATCTCCTGGATTTCCACATGGTTTTCGGTACGAAAGTACCTCCGGATTAAAACCGATCTGCTATATACCTGATTTTATTGTTTTTTGGTTATTTTTGCCACATATTAATTGTAACAGATGGAAGCGACAAAAAAACCAACCCGTAAAAAGACCACTGCATCTGTAAAAACCGCAGAAGCACAAAACAGGCCAGCCACTGCGCCGGCTAAAACCGGGGAATTTGCAT
>CAYWHQ010000079.1:0-9381 GCA_964457665.1 uncultured Prolixibacteraceae bacterium
TGATGGTTATGATGCTTTCGCCCTGTCAAACTCCGGTTCAATGTATGCATCCTGTACAATCCTGATCCACCGGTCCAGGTCGGCCGGGTTTTCCGGGTCCATTGACCGGATCTCCAACCCTTCAGGAAGAGAAGGTTCTTCCAGGGAATCCAGCGTTCGGTGCAGGTGGATGACCAGCCGGGAATAATTGGAGAGGTACCTTATCTGCTGAAGAAGTGAGTATTTCACAACCTCAGCGTTCTTCATGGATCATCATATCTTTTCCGGTATTGTCCAATATTTTCAGCTTCATGGCGGCGATTCTTCTCTTTTCAGATAACGCTTTTTCTGTCGTCGCAGTGATCAGGTAACCCGCTGCCCGGTCGTTGCTCGAACAATGGGAAGTTACCTTCATGCCGGGGTTCTTGTAGTAATAATATTCACTGATAATCTCCTCATGGCGCAGGGAATCAAATCCATGGAAACCTCCGATCACCCCGTCAGAAGTGTAGATATATTCGATGCATCCATGGTTATTCCGGTAATTCAGGACAGGCGCAGGGGGATCCTTCCCCAGCAGGATTTCAAGGTAATATTTCAGGATATCGAATCCGGTGATCGCCCTGATAAAATGATGTTTGGATCCACCGCCAATCCTGGCCGAAAACTCTATGACCGAAAGGTTTCCACCATCCTCAAGCAACTGAACCAGCAAAGGGGTGTTCACCAATCCGAACTCAACCGCAATTTTATCGGCGATCTGCTCAATCGACTGTAAGATGTCCGGATTGTTTGTCCCTGGGAACAGATTGCTTTTAATCGTGAAGTTATCCGGACAAAGCGAGGACTTTATATTTCGGGTAACCATCAGCAGGGTTGATTTTCCATTCCTGATGATGAGGTCGGCAGATAATTCTGTACCTTTTCTGAACTCCTCCACAACCGCCTGATGCCTCCTGCTGAAAGTCAATGCCATGCGAATGGCCGAATCAAGGGATTCGGGCTTATCTACACGGATGACTCCTTTCGAACTGTTGGCATCCGACGGCTTTACCACAAGGGGCCAGGTTAACCGGGATGTGTCGATTTGCAGGTCTCCCGACACAACCGTGTAGGCAGCAGTGGGGATACCGGCGTTAATGAATTTTTGCTTCATGAGGGCCTTGGAGGTAAGTTCCAGGGCAGTCTGATGGCTGAGATGGCAGGGTAGCCCAAGTTTTTCAGCAACAAAGGCCATGGTTACCAGGGCCTGATCAATACAGGCAGTAACCACGAGTTCGGGCTTCAGCCGATGGGCGATCTCCAGAACCCGCCCGGTATCCAGTGTACTTTCCCGGATATGCTCATCTGCCTCGGTTCCTGCGGGAGGATTTTCGAGGTAATCGATCAGGATTACCTGGTAATGCTGATCTTCGAGTAACCTGGCAAGATGAATGTGGTCGTGGGTGCCGCCAAGAAGAAGAGCTTTTTTCAATCGATTGGTATTTCCTTTCTCAGATTGATGTAAACATGGATAAACTGATCGTCGATATGATCCTCCAATGCTCCCAGTTTTCGCAGCATCCGGTAAGAGGAAAAATGTGTCTTTCGGACCCTGCCCCGGATGCGCTCCAGCCCAAGTTCTTCTCGCGCATAATTCAGAATCAGCCGTAGCGCTGCTGTTCCAATTCCATTTCTCCAGGTATTCTCCTCTCCCAGAAAGATACCGGCGTAAGACTCTTTGCCTGCGATCTCTGTAAGTTGAACATTCCCTGAATAGACACCGTCAACCAGGATGGCAAAGCGACGGGAATTATCTTCTTTCAGAACTTTTCTGATCCACTCTAGTTCGGTCTCAGGGGTGATCTTAAAGGGAGGCCGGTTCACAGTATTTTCCCACACCTTCGGATTGTTTCGCCACTGCCACGATATATACGCGTCCTCTTCCACCAGCGGCCGGATGGTTACCCACGGCCGGGTCTCTTCCACTTCCAGGGTAATATGGTGTTCAAGATTTCCGATAACCGTCAGGGCATCTGACTGATCAAGGTATTCGGCCAGCAGAATCCCAAGCCGGTCATTGGTATTGACTGAGCGGTTTATATGCGAGCCGGTGCTGAAGTTAAAATTGGAAAAGAAGATTTTCGACTCAAGCTCTTTACTGATTTTTAACTCTTTTATATTGCCTGAACGGTTTGAGTAAAGAACAATATGCGAAACTGCGGTAACCGGGGCATTCATTTCCGGAGCTTCCACCGGTTCTCCGATTGCAGCTTTCAGGATATAATCAACCATTCTGACTCCGGTTGACCGTTCAATCAGCTGCGGGATCATGTTGCCTCCGCACCTGGGGCCTATTTCAATTACAAAGACATCCTCATCCTGATCTACGATGACATCGATGTTAAAGGCTCCGGTCCTGAATCCTGACAGGGTAATCAGGTTTTGAAGTGCTTCATTTATTCTGGCGGTAACAGTAGCAGGCTGGGTGGTGGGCATGCTCAATGCACAAGGCAGCAAGGGATTAATCGCGGCGTTGAAGTGCAGGTCGCCAAGGCAACTGAATACAAGCTCTCCATTTATAACGAAACCATCGCCACCTACCTGATACCCTTTTTTTGGGATGAAGTCTTCTGCAATTACATACCTGCTTCTTGAAAACTCCTGAGCATAATAATAAGAGGCAATGGCTTCTCCTGGAAGGGTGACCATCGTAATGCCTTTACTTCCAGAACTGTCGACAGGTTTTAGTAGAATCCTTCCTGACTTTGAGTGGTTTAAAAAATTCAATACATCCTCCGGACTCTCCACAATCGAAAAGGCCGGGTGGTTCACCGAATTGTGTTGCTGTAACTTTCTGAAAAAATCCTTTCGGTAGAGATTAAGAACGGATTTATAAGGATTCCCGGGGAGTCCGAGCTTTTCAGCAACAAATGCGGCGGTGGGGGCTGCAGGTTCAGAAGCATAAGCCAGGATGGAGTCAACCGACTTTTCCCGGGCTACTGCAAGGACCCCTTCCAGGTCGGTGGTACTTATATTTACATACTCATTGGCATACTGATGACCGGGATTGGAGGGTATATAATCGCACGTGATCACGTAAAGCCCCATTTCACGTGCTCTTCGAATAGCCGGGATCTGAATGTCCAATCCCCCTAAAAATAGCAACTTTTTTTTCAAAATTCAGATCTCCCGTATTTCCCAAATCCTGGATTGAGTTTCAATTTGATTCTCAATTCTTCCGGAGTCATCACCTTCCGCTCATTTGCCTCCGCAATGACATGGATACGCTTCAGCAACGCATCGTTGGTTGCCGGTTTCGTCCGGTCGCGGTCGAACCAGATGTTGTCCTCCAGCCCCACCCGAACGCCTCCTCCTGCAGCAATAGCGATCGAGTTCATCATCAGTTGCGAATCGCCGATGCCGGCAAAACTCCACAGGGAGTCGGGCGGCAGATCCCTGACCATCAGTCCGGCAATCATCAGATCGGCCTGGGCACATGCAATGTTGCCAAGCAACAGGTTAAAATAGTGTGGAGGTGCAAGCAGTTGTTTATGAATCAGGTATTTTGCATAATTGATCATCCCCACGTCAAAGGCCTCCAGTTCGGGAAGGATACCCTTATCCATCATTTTGGAAGCAAGGGCAATAATCATGTCGGGGGAGTTAACGCTCTCGGTTTTATTGAAATTGAGTGAACTGAGGGTCAGGCTGCCCATATCGGGTTTCTGCTCCCCGGTGAGCTCCAGCGGCGCCGAACGGTGTTCAAACTCGCGGATCCCCCTGCCGCTCAGGGAAACGCAAATCACCAGGTCGCGGGAAAACGCGCGGATTCCCTCGATGATACGGCCGTAGATTTCTGGCTTATAGGTTGGTAAGCCTGTTTGCTCTTCCCTGGCATGCAGATGTACCATCGTAATACCTGTTTCGGTTGCCCGGTGCACATCCTCAACGATCTCGCTGACTGAAACAGGAACATGGGGGGTCATCGATTTCGTCGGGATCATCCCGGTGGGAGTGAAGTTGATGATCAGGTTCATTGTTCACGGATTACTTTACAGGGATTTCCCCAGGCCATCACGCCGGGAGGGATCTCACCCTTAACCACACTTCCTCCGCCGATGACGGTGTGGTCTCCGATGACCGAATTGCTGAAGACCGTCGTACCCGGACCGATCGTAACCTGTTCGCCGATATGGCATCGTCCGGCAATCGTTACCCCCGGGTTCACGGCTGTCCAGTCGCCGATAATGGTGTGGTGTCCGATGCTGCTGCTACGGCTGATAAAAACACCTTTCCCCAGTTCGGCGAAGGGTGCTACACAGGTGGAGGCCTCCATTACCACGCCTGGCGCAGCAACAGCGCCGGCCGCAAAGTACGAAAAGGAGTGTTGCAGTGTCATAAGGTTCTCTTCCACCTGCGGAAATTTTTCACGGAAAAGGTTGTACAGAAAGATCCTAGTAGCGGCTTTGTTGCTGCATATCAGGTAACGGTCCTCTTCACCCGGGATGAACTGCTCGATCTGATATATCTGGTAATCCACCCCGCAATCGAAACTTTCCTGATCGGTACGGTCGTCGTTCTTGACGATGCTGACCCTGCCGCGGAAGCCGTGTGCAAGCAGCATGTCGAAATAGATAGCCAGAATGCTGCCGCTGTACCCCAGGATGCTGACCGGCTGGCCGGGAAAGTCTCCCCAGTTGGTTATATTCATGGTTTCAGCGTATTGATGATCTCTGTTAGCGTCGCTTCATCCAGGGCCGGGTAAAGGGGAAGGCACAAGACCTCCTCTGTAAGACGTGTAGCCACCGGGAGCCGGTCGGGTTTCGCCGAATCAAGCTCCTTGTAGGCGGGAAACTGGCTGATAAGGGGATAAAAATACCGGCGTGTAAAGATGTTCTTGTCCCTGAATATCTGGTACATATGGTCGCGCGACCTGCCATAGAGCTTCTCCCGGATGGTAACCGGAAAATAGGAGTAGCTGTGTGTCACACCGGGCAGGTCGTCAAGAAAACCGATCCCTGTAATACCTTTTAAATCCTGCCGGTAGGTCGAGGTGATCTCTTTCCGCCGGGCAATAAATCCATCAACATATTTGAGCTGTAACAGGCCCAGTGCAGCCTGGAATTCGTTCATCTTGGCGTTGATTCCCGGAGCTACCACCGTGGTTTCTCCCGCAAAGCCGAAATTTTTCAGGAAGTCGATCCTCCGTTTGGTCGCCTCGTCATGGCATACGATAGCGCCGCCCTCGAAGGTGGTGAACACCTTGGTGGCATGAAAACTCATCACCGAAAGATCTCCGAAGTTCAGAACCGGAATCCCGTTCAGGGTCACCCCGAAGGTATGACAGGCATCGTAGATCACCTTTAACCCATAGATCTCGGCGATCTCGCGTATCCGCTCCACGTTGCAGGGGTTGCCATATACATGCACCGGCAGTATTGCGGTGGTATTCGGGGTGATGGCCGACTCGATCTTTTCGGGATCCAGGTTGAAGGTATGCGGTTCGATATCCACAAAAACAGGACGGATGTTATTCCACCAGAGGGCATGGGTGGTAGCCACAAAACTATAAGGGGTTGTGATCACCTCCCCGGTGATCCGAAGGGCCTGCAGTGCAGTGATCAGGGCCATGGTCCCGTTGGCGAACAGGGAGATATATTTTACTCCCAGGTGCCGGCAAAGCTCCTGCTCTAATTGCTGGTGGAATTTGCCGTTGTTGGTCAGCTGATGGCTCTCCCAGATCTCCTTCAGGTAAGGGATGAACTCTTCAAACGGCGCCAGGGCTGGTTGGGTGACGGTGATCTTTTTTTCGGACATGATTTATTTAATTTGTTTCCATTCAGGGGTGAATTGCATGGGCGCCCACCCGTGACGTTCGGATTTAACCTTGAAGTAAATGGCAGATTGCAACCGGAAGACCGATTTTCTGATCCCGCCGGAAAAATCGGAAAGCCCGACTGTGATGGAGAAAACTCCCTGTCCCATCTGGATCTCAGGAAAACGGGCCACGAAACAGAAACTTCCCTCGACCTGTTCCAGTCTGATCTCATCCCGGAAGTTGAAAACCTCGCCAAAGTTCCGCTGCTCCTTGTCATAAAACATGAGACTGACGGAAGGCAGGTGCAATGGTGTTTTGAAGGTCAGATCCAGATGTATTTCCAGTGGATCGCCATGACGGATCTCAAAGGATGTATCTTTCCGTGAATCCATCTCTCCCGATGTCAGCCAGATGGCATCCAGGTTTGCCTGGCTGTTCCCGGTAAAGTCAACGGGTTTCAGATCGAACAGGTCATAGTAGGCGCTTATCCCTTCGGAGACTTCCGTGGAGCGGAAATGAACTGTACCTTTCGTCAACACAATGACCTCGTTGCAGATCCTCGAGACCTGAGGCATGTTGTGCGAAACGAAGATCATGGCGGTTTGCTGCATCAACTCGTCCATCTTGTTGAAACATTTCAGCACGAAACCCATGTCGCCGACTGCAAGCACCTCGTCGATCAGCAGTACATCGGGCTCCACATGAGCCGCTACGGCAAATCCGAGCCTGACCTTCATGCCGGAGCTGTAATACTGTACCGGCGTATCAAGGAATTCACCGATCTCGGAGAAGTCCACAATGGCGTCGAATTTCCGGTTGATCTCCTCACGGGTTAAGCCAAGCACCGATGCATTGATATAGATATTCTCCCTTCCTGTAAGGATTGGATTGAAACCCGATCCCAGTTCGATGAGCGCTCCAACCCGTCCCAGGAGCTCGATCCTGCCGGTATCGGGTCGAATCAAACCGTTAAGCATTTTCAGGAGGGTGCTTTTTCCTGCCCCGTTCCGGCCGATCAGCCCCAGACATTCACCCCGGCGGACTTCAAAACTGATATCCCTGACGGCCCAGAATTCACCCTTTCGCAGGAAATCCCTCGAAACATCACCCTGCCCCATCACCTCGTGACAGATATCCTTAAGACCATACCAGAGACTGGTTTTCAGATCGAGACAGAATTTCTTGGAGAGGTTTTCTACCTTAATAAGTGTTTCAGCCATAATACAGGATTAAGCATTCATTCTTTCTACGATGACGGGCATGACAAGCCGGTATACCATCCAGCTGAAGAGGAGCAGCAGGATCATGGCGCCATTGACGATCAGGAATCCGTTCATGTAGATGGTGGCGGTTCCCGTGAGCCAGTCGCGGCAAGGCATGAAAATCTGTGTAAGCGGATTGTAGTGAAAGAACACTGAGATCCACCCCTGAGAAGGAATAGGGAAGACAACCGGAGTTGTATACATCAGGAGTTGAAGAATGATGGGTAGCGAACGGCCGACATCGGTGTATAACATGCCGGCCGGGGTAAGGAACAGGCCAATGGCCGTACCCATGAGGATCAGCGATAGGAAAGCGAACGGGAAGAGCAGCAGGTTGAGGCCGGGATAAATACCGAATGAGATGAAAACCACAAGGATTAAAGCTACCTTGATCATCCCGTTGAAGAGGGTCTGGTAAATCCCCGAAAGAAGAATTGCTTCGTAGGGAAACCTAACCTTGGAGAGCATACTCCTGGCGTTGGTAGTCATCGTGAGCGGAGCTTGCAGGGACTCCATGAAAACCGACCAGAGCAGCGCTCCGGAAAAGGCAAAAAGAGGGTATGACATCCCGGTACTTTCGATCCGGATGATGCCGGTGACCTGCAGAAAGATCCACACGATGGAGTTGGCCAGTGGCATGATGAAAGCCCAGCCAAATCCCAGGAAACTCTGGCGGTATAATCCCTTTATATCACGTACGGTCAGCTGCCAGGCAAGATGCCGGGCATCCGAAAGGTAACGCGCCATCCTTCGGAAACCAGGTAAGCCCCGGGATTCAATGCGCACGGCTGAGTAGATTGTCTTTTTCATTTGGCTGCTGCAATATTAACGACCATGATAGGCAGTGAAGAAGTCAGGCGATGAACCCCTGCTTTCTTATCCCGCTTCCGGGTTGATGCAGGTTCTTTGCCGGAAATTCTTAATTTTGCCGGCACAAAAAAATGTTCCCTTCATTCGCCGACAATATCGATCCGGTTTTGTGGAACCGGAGACCTTTATTGAAAAAGGTTTACAAGGGTTATTTTGAGATTATCAAAATTTGCTTTAATTCGGGTATCACGGGGCCCATCGTGGAACTGGGTTCCGGTGCAGGTTATATCAGGGAGGTGATTCCTGAAGTTCATTGCACCGATTTCAGTCCAAATCCTTATATCGATGAGGTCGAAAACTGTTATTCCCTAAGCTTCAGGTCAGGAACCATCGGACATCTGGTCATGATTGATGTATTGCACCATCTGCGGTACCCCGGCTCTGCATTGCAGGAGATGTTCAGGGTACTGAAACCGGGGGGCCGGCTGATCATGATCGAGCCTGACCTGGGGCTGATGGGACGAATTGTATATGGATTATTACATCACGAGCCTGTCGGATTGCGATCAAAGATTGATTGGCTGTTAAATGGGAATAAAATTCCTGAATCTGATGATTTTGCAGCAGTCTCTATTCCTTACAGGATTTTTATAAAAGGGGAATTTCCGGTGTCTGAACCGCTCTGGAGGTTAATTGCAACAAAACGGATGGCTGCAATTTCGCATATGGCTTCTGGTGGATTCAGCGGTCCCCGGTTGTATCCGGTTGCTTGGTACCCGATGTTGAAACGAATTGATAAGTTCCTCGACCGGTTTCCATTGCTATTCTCCACCCGGCTGCTGATCGTTCTGGAGAAACGGTAAAGCGGAGTGCCCCAGCTGCACCTGACCAGTTCCACCTCACCAAAAGGTTTAAGTTCTGTCAATAGGGTGTCGATCACCTCGGGAACAGCGAGAAATAACAAATAGACCTCATGGTGGCGGATTATATGATGGACATCGTTTAACAAAAGTTCCCGGTTGATAGTTCCCGCCCAGGAAAAAGGTATTTCGTAATTGTACCGGTAATAGCTTCTGCTGTAAATGACATTGTTGACCTCCACCGTTGTCGCCGGGAAAATAATCTGAGGAGACGGATAACCTTTTTTATATTGATAGACAGGTATGGCCAGGGCGCTCAGGTAAACCAATGGATTGCCTTCGATGGAATCAAGCCGTTCGATCAGGGGATTCAACTGCTGTCCTTTGACCAGCACTTTTTCCCGGGTAAGATACCTCCACGAACCGGTATTCAGCAAAAGAAGAAAGGTTAGAGCAGCCATGGCAAAAACCTTTGATTCTTTGCGCAGGACGATGGGCATCAGGGTGATCAGCAGGATATGCTGGGGTATCAAAAAAAGAAGCAAACGTTCGACCATCGTATAAAAGTGAAGGTATGAAGCCAGGAGAAGGAGAAATACCTCAATTAGGAAAAACAGGCAATAATACCGGGTACGTGCATCAAAGAATGTGATCACGAGGGCGAATGCCA
>CAYWHQ010000080.1:0-9282 GCA_964457665.1 uncultured Prolixibacteraceae bacterium
CGGAAAGGAAAACTACAGGCTGATGATCCTGGGATTGGTTTTTATTCTGGTCGGCTTTTTACTCATGATCGGCGGCGGATCGAAAGATCCGAACGTATTCAATCCTGAGATATTCAGTTTCAGAAGAATTACCCTTGCCCCGCTGCTCGTACTGGCAGGTTATGCCATTGAGATGTATGCCATCATGAAAAAACCCAGGGATTAATGACTTTCCTGGAGGCGGTCATCATAGCCATTGTGGAGGGAATCACCGAATTTCTTCCCATTTCATCCACCGGACATATGATCATCACACAATGGCTCCTCGGGATTGAGAGTACACCGTTTGTCAAGGCCTTTACGGTCAACATACAGTTCGGAGCCATTCTCAGTGTTATAGTTCTTTACTGGAAAAGGTTTTTTCAGTCCTGGGATTTCTATTTCAAACTGGGAATTGCCTGCCTTCCGCTCATCATCGCCTTCCTGCTCGACGATTATATCGACGCGATGCTCGGAAGCGTCCTGATTGTTGCGGTCTCGCTGCTGGCAGGAGGGATATTCCTGCTTTTTGTCGATAAGTTGTTTGACCGGCCCGGCAATGAACAAACAAAACTTACCTATAAGAAAGCTTTTTTCATTGGCCTGATCCAGATCATTTCGGTGATTCCGGGTGTGTCGCGCAGCGCGGCTACGATTATCGGGGGAATGAGCCAGAAAATGAGCCGAAAACATGCAGCTGAATTCTCATTCTTCCTGGCTGTTCCCACTATGTTCGCCGCCTCCTTGTATAAACTGATCGATACCCGACATGCGTTTACTGCCGATGCGGTACCTCTGCTGCTTGTGGGAAATTTGGTGGCTTTTGTGGTGGCCATGATAGCTATCCGTTCCTTCATTGCCTTTCTGACCCGCTTTGGTTTCAAAGCCTTTGGTTATTACAGGATTGTCGTTGGGCTTGCGATCATTATCATGATCCTCTCGGGTCAGTCGCTCTCGATTCTATGACAGGATTTGATTTTGAAAACGGAGAGGTCCTGCTGATCAACAAACCACTCCGGTGGACCTCTTTTGATGTCGTGAACAATTTCAGGGCCTTCCTGAAATACAAGCTGAATCTTCCGAAAATAAAGACCGGACATGCCGGCACCCTGGATCCGCTGGCAACCGGATTGCTGATACTCTGTACCGGCAAGTTTACCCGGCGGATAGATGAATTTTCGGCCCTGCAGAAAGAGTATACCGGCAATTTTGTTCTGGGAGCCACTACACCCTCTTTCGACCTTGAGAAGGAGATCGATGCGGTGTATCCTGTGGACCATATCACTGAAGATGAAATAAAACAGGCTGCTCAACGATTGACGGGAATTTGCGAACAGGTGCCTCCCGTGTTCAGCGCAAAGAAAATTGCCGGCAAAAGAGCATATGAATATGCAAGGAGAGAGGAGGAGGTTTTTATCAAACCAAATCAGGTCGAAATTGAATTCTTTGATATTACCCGTATCGAAATGCCCCGCGTCTTTTTCAGGATTGCCTGCTCCAAAGGAACCTACATACGAGCGATCGCCCGCGATTTCGGTAAAGCACTAAACTCCGGCGCCTATCTGGAATCCCTCTGCCGGACCCGTATCGGTCAATTTCATCTCCATGATGCATGGGCTCTGGAAGAACTGAAATCAAACCTTCTTCAGGGACTCGCGGCGACGGATTAAAAGGGCTGGGAGCTATTTCACCCCGCTTGCCTTGCGGCAGGTGCTGATGCCGAAAGGGGTGTATAAAGGACACCACCGGATAAAGGCTGTAAGCAGCGGCACGATCCCTATGGCTCCCCACCAGTTCTGGTAGATGATCCCGATGAGAATGATTGCCAGGCCGATCACGATTCTGATGATACGGTCGATATTTCCAATGTTTGCTTTCATATGGATGATTTTTTTGCAAAAGTAATAAAATTAGAATTAGTCCAAATAAAATAATAAAAAGGGGGGCAATGGTATATTATCGTTAATTTTGCCGAAGCAAACCTCAGTGACTGATATCTAATTAACTTTTAACCAGATCCGATGAAATATTTTTTTCCGGTTTTACCCCTCCTTATTCTTTCAGCTGTTTTGTTAGTGACAGATCACAGATCCAATCCGGAACACCGGAACAGAAGCAGATATGAGTGGAAGCTGCGGGAGATATACCGGCACCTTCCGGCCTCTGATGAGGATCGCCGGAAAGCGATGCCCGATCAGCCTGGGATGGCTGCCTTTACGGAATACCTGATGACATTCGACCCTGCTACGGGAAAGGTGCCACGCGAAAGAAGGGTGGAAGCCTATCTCCAAACCCGGCAGTTCGCAGCGCTGAAAAATGGGTCGCTTACCTGGACAGGTATAGGATCGGATATGGGGGGACGAACCAGAATGATGATGGCGGACCCTTCGGATCCTTCTCAGAAAAAGGTGTGGGCAGGCGGAATAACAGGTGGATTGTGGTACAACAATGATATCACCAACCGGTTTTCTGCGTGGATTGCCGTAGGGGATTTCTGGCCCAATCTTTCTATCCGCTGCATGACATATGATCCGAATGATTTCCAGGTATTCTATATCGGCACCGGAGAGGCTGAAACTGCGCTCATCACTTACCGCGAAAGTTCAGGGCTCGGGGAGGGTATCTGGAAATCCTCCGACGGAGGAGTCACCTGGAATCAGCTACCCTCCACGATCAATTTTGCCTATGTGACCTCCATGGTTGTGCGGAATGAGAATGGTCAGAGTGTGGTGTATGCCGGCGTGGCGTCCGGCACTTACCAGGGAACACAACACCAGAGTCAGCCATCCGATGGCCTGTATCGTTCAGTTGACGGTGGGGCAACCTGGACACAGGTTCTCCCGGTGATCACCGGCTCCGATGTGCCTTATGCAGTGTCGGATATTGTGCTTGGTGCTGATAACAGGATCTATGCAGGATCGCGCCCCAATCTTGAAGGGGAAGGAGGGGCGGTCATCCTGTTTTCTGACGATGGGATTTCCTGGCAGGTGAATGAAGATTACCAGAACGAGATTGAAAATGATCCCGATTACCCGTTACCCGGAAGGGTCGTTCTGGCTGCTTCGGCATCTGATGCTTCTTCAGTGTATGCCCTGGTCAGTTCAGGAAAAACCAATTCCGGTACCGGTTTTAATGCCTATTATTGTTTTCATATCCTTCGCTCAAACGACAGGGGTGTATCATGGATTAAAAAGAACCTCCCGCTCGATCTTACCAGCGGAGATAATTTCGCCACTATTGCCTGGCACGCGCTTGCCATCGGCGTTGATCCTGCCAATCCGGAAAATGTTTTCATCGGCGGGCTGGATGTACACAAATCTGTAAACGGGGGCACAACCTGGAACCGGATCAGCGACTGGTCGTTGATGTATGCCGGAGGCGGCCCGAGGTATGTCCATGCCGATATCCACTCCTTTCTATTCAGGGGCGGCTCCTCCGATGAAATACTGATCGGCACCGACGGCGGGGTATTCTTCACCGCCAGCGGAACCAGTCAGCTGCCGGTGTTTGCAGAACACAATGCAGATTACAATACCCTGCAGTTCTATACCTGCGACATCACCCCCCAAACCGGATTGGGCAGGTATATCGGGGGTCTCCAGGATAACGGATCACTCTATTTTACAGGTAGCCCGCTCTCCATTTTCAATATAGTCAGCGGGGGTGACGGAGCCTTCTGTTTTTACGACAAGAACGACCCCGCCCTCTTCCTGACCTCCATTTATTATAACCGTTATTATGTTTTCAAATACGGATCGTATATCAACTATATCGGCAACTGGTACAGCGGAACATTCATCAATCCTGCCGATCTCGATCATAATATGAATATCCTGTATGCCAATGCCGTGGATTATTCCGGGGGTCATACCGACCAGATCCTCCGCCTGAAGAATCTCGAAAGCGGAACATCAGGAGTTTACCTGAATGTTCAGACAGGAACCAACGTACCATTTTCTGCAGTAAAGTATTCACCCTATTCTTCATCCGGACAATCCACACTCTATCTTGGATCACCGTCGGGCAGACTTTTTAAAGTTACCGGAGCACAAAGTGGAAATCCGCAGTCGGAGGAGATCGGTTTTGCCGGCTTTCCTGATGCCAATATCAGCGCTATCGCTATAGGGGGTTCCGGGGATACATTGCTAGTGACATTTTCCAACTACGGGGTTTCATCTGTGTGGCAAACCACCGACGGCGGAGCAACCTGGCAGGAAAAAGAGGGGAATCTGCCCGATATGCCGGTTCGCTGGGCACTGTATCACCCTTTGGATGCTGATAACGTGCTTCTGGCAACGGAAACCGGGGTATGGCAAACAAATGCCTTTCAGGATGAAGAGGTTGTATGGACACCGGCATCAGATGGAATGGCCAATGTAAGGGTCGATATGCTGAAGCTGAGGGAATCTGATTACACGCTCCTGGCAGCCACACACGGTCGTGGCCTTTTCACCGCCGAATGGGATATCACCACCGGGGTGCCCCGGGCTCAGGCGGAGAGAAATGCAATGCGGATTTACCCAAACCCGTCGCAAGGATTCGTCAGTTTTGGAATACCGGATGCCGGTCGTCGATGGATGGTTACGGCGTATGATCATGCCGGTAAAGTGATTTCGGAAACCGTTGTTTCCCCAAGTGACAGGCAGATGACCGCTACGCTGGATCTGACGGGATTGATCCGGGGTATCTGCATCATCACGCTTGTTTCTGAAACAGGGAGTAAATTTTCAGGGAAAGTATTGATTTACTGATGAAACCACTTCAAACCTACCTCCTTTACTCCGACGAGTACTTCATGCATGAGGCACTCCTGGAAGCCCATAAGGCTTTCGAAAAGGATGAAGTGCCGGTTGGGGCCGTTGTGGTTTGCAACAACAGGATCATTGCACGGGCACATAATCTTACCGAAACCCTGAACGATGCAACGGCACATGCAGAGATGCAGGCTTTTACGGCCGCATCAGGGTATCTGGGAGGGAAGTATCTTGAAGACTGCGTTTTGTATGTTACCCTGGAGCCGTGTTTAATGTGCGCCGGAGCCTCGTATTGGACACGGATCAAGGGTATCGTTTATGGCGCATCCGATCCGAAAAGAGGATTCACACTTACAGGGAATGGGATTCTTCATCCGGGAACCTTCATGAAACAGGGAGTGCTTGCCCCGCGTGCAGGCGATTTATTGACACGTTTTTTCAAATCAAAGAGATAGTGATCAGCCAGATAGAAAACTTTTTCGGTTTTGGAAGCAGCCAACCCGATAACAGGGAGATCAGGGAGATCTTCAGGGAGATCTCCAGGGTGGCCGGATATCTTTGGGAGAGGGGATGGGCGGAGCGCAATGCAGGAAATTTCTCGGTCAATATTTCAGAATTCTACCCGGAGAAAGAGAGGGAGAAGCTCTCCCAGTTTCCTTTTATTCCCCTTGCAAAGGAATTTCCTGATCTTGTCGGTCAACTGTTCCTTGTCAGCCGCGCCGGGTCAAGGCTCCGGTACATGATGACAGAGCCTGCCGGAAACAGCTGTTTTATCTATATCAGCGAATCCGGCTCAGCCTGTCATGTCATAACCGGTGAAGAGGAAGAAAATGTCAGGCCCACTTCCGAGATCACCACACACCTGGCTATACAGCAGCTCATGATCCAGCAGGGCTCCGTCGCCAGGGTAGTACTGCATGCCCATGTCACCGAACTGATCGCACTGACCCATCTGCGGCAGTTTTGCGAGACCGGCGCCCTGAACAGGGTCCTGTTTGGAATGCACCCTGAAGCAATGACCTATATCCGCGAGGGAGTCGGTTTTGTTCCATATATGCTTCCCGGAAGCGAAAGCATAGCCCAAAGTACCCTCCAGTGCTTCGAGGACCATTCGGTCGCAGTGTGGGAAAAACATGGCTGCATCGCTCTTGCTCCAAGCCTTTCCGAGGCATTTGAGGTGATGGACATCCTTGCCAAGTCAGCCCGGATCTATTTTACCGTCAAACATTCCGGCGAGAATCCCGAAGGGCTTACCGGGGAGCAGTTGAAGGAGCTGAAAGATCACTCCTCCTGATCTGATTTTCCCTCTTTTTTGTCATTTCTGTAGATCTGGTAAAGTTTTCTGACCCCATAGGCGGCGCCAATGCTCAACAGGATACCTGCGCCCCCGTCGATCGGTGCTCCGGCATTTCCGCCCCCACCATGCCACCCGGGAGGCGAAGGCGGATCCTGTGCAAGAACCTGACCGGCACAGAGCAGCCAGGCAATCATCCATGAAAGCATAAAAAGCTTCATCTTGTGTTTTTTAGTTTCCATTGCTTAAAAAGATTTTTCTGGATAAAACTTGATTTTCGCTCACAAGCCGGATCAGATAATAACCGGCTGGCAATCCGGGACGGAATGTGTACAAAGCTCCCTTGATCCATGCATGAAGCATCTCCTGACCAAACAAGTTATACACAGAGACTGAAACCGGCGCCTTCAAATCCGGCAAACCCCTGATAACGACCTGGTCTTCAAATGAAAACACCTCAGTATTCCTGAATGGATTTAACCGATGTATATCACCTGTTCGGGAGAACCGCACGGTAAACCTTCCATCGTATATACCTTCTGTCAGATTCAGATCAATTACAGGAGATATTCTCAGATCGAACCACTTACTTTGCTCTCGGTCCTCCAGTAAAACAGAAACATCTTCCGGAAAGGTAGCCTGCCCGCTAACCTTCAGAGTGTGGACCCCCGTCTGACCTGCCTTAATGCATAAGGGAACAGAATAGTCAGTGTCATCGTCGGGCAAACCATTGATACTGTACGATCCACCCTTCCATTCAGTCCATACCCCGGGGGCATGGGAAGCGCCTGGCATGCGCGGAACATCGAACCAGGGATCCATTCCTGCTCCGCAGGAGTTCTGCAGACAGATAAAGGTAGCATCGGAACAGGAATCCCTCGTTAATGCAAGGACAAGAACCTTTTCAACTGTTGACTTGAGGAAGGGCTGACCATGATGTATCCTTGATCCGGAGGGTATTGTCAGGGACGGAGATGATCCGTTCGCTTGTACAAAAAAACCCTGCATCGATGGAATGATACCCCCCTCAAGGGTCCCGACCAGGCCATTCCAGGTCCTGTAATTCCCCGACTCCCCGTCCCAAATCCAGAGGGCGTTGACGACATTGGTTTTGTTCCAGTTGTGAATGTCGCCCTGTAATGCGGAGGTAAAGGGATTTCCAACCAGATTGAAACCTTGTCCGGCTGCGGCTGAAAAGGTAAGCGGCAGCCAGAGGTCGACATTTACCGGCGTACCGGCGAAATGTTTGGTTTGATCATCCGGATATGCGACCAGATAACCGGTACCTGTTAAAAACTGCCTGTTGTCGCCGGGCTGAAAAGAGGTATTCCATGTGCCGCTTTCGTTCTTCGAATTGATCCAGGTGTTGGAAATTTCATCCCACCGGTAAAAATCTGCGGAAGCTTCAGGCGGATCGGAAACAAATCCGGGTTGGATCTGCTGGCCGGTCACAGGGGAAGAGATCATATGATACCGCATATCGTCAGGCCACAGATAACGCGAAAGAAACCGCTCCATCCTTATGGTTCCCGGTCCCGTGATAGCGCCATGGACAATCAGGGAGCCCGGAGCATTCACACCCTGGGGTGATCGCATCACCAGGCATTCTGTTCCCCCGGTGATCAGATCTCCCTGAACGGTAAGATCTCCCTGTGGATTTATTACAAGCTGGCTGCCCGGCGTTATGATACCATGACCTGTTACAGTGATGTTTCCCGTGATCGTTTTACATCCGGAACCTGAAACGTTCAGATTGCCATACGGGAAAGCATCGGCGATGATCAGCGAATCAATACCGGCATATTCCACCGTTGATCCGGAATGAAAATTGTAAACATTGTTCGTGGTACTCAACCCGATCCAACCAGCCCCATGCAATGTAAATCTTCCGCCTGAATCAACCTGCAGCAGATGTCCTGCCGCTCCGCTGGCAGAGGCCATGACCGAGTCGGCTGTCACCGAACCGGTACTGCCTACAATAAAAGAAACGGGAAAGGAGCTGCCCGAGTTGTTGGTGAAGGCGTATAACCTTCCTGTGATCGTGAGCAATCCTTCCACATGGACCGATCCCCCAAGCAGACCACCATTCGCCGCTACCCCGTCGATAGATAGGTTTCCTCCGGTGACACCGTTCCCGGCAAGGTTCAGATGGTTATTCGCCGATACGGTCACATGAAGGTATGTCCCCGATTTTTCATTGAACAACGCCGTACCGCCATACCTGAGATTCACGTTTCCTGCGATGATAAGCACTGTTGTAATGGAGGAAGCCGATGCTTTCTTTATTCTCGCAAGGTCAATGCTGCCTGTACCAGATATGATACAGGTGTCACCTTCGGTCGAAAAGGAGAGAACATCATATACGGATCCGTTTCCGATGGTGCCCTGACAGGTAACGTTCCCGTAAATATCTATGTAGCGGGGATTTCCTGAGGCAGAATTGGCAAAGAGCTTGCCTCCCTGCTGGATCGTCAGATCATGGCATGCCTTGCTCCCGGTAGGGATCGTTACAGTGTGACCCGTCACAACTGTAACATTGTCGTTCATAGCGGGAATCACACCGCCTGTCCAGGTCGATGGGCTGCTCCAGCTTCCGGAAGTTGCCGAATAGATATCGGCAGCTTCCGACAGGAGCGGTATGGAAAGAATTATTATTCCTGCCATCCGGATAAAATGTCTTTTCATGGTTTTTAATTTTGTCCTTTATCCGGAACAAGACCAAAAAGTGACGCTGTGTTGAAAACTTTTCCGGATTTTTTCTACTTTCGTACCCTGAAAGGGACGTTAGCTCAGCTGGTTCAGAGCGCTGCCTTCACACGGCAGAGGTCACTGGTTCGAATCCAGTACGTCCCACAAAAAATTCCTGAATACCCGGCATATCATAAATATTATCCGCAATATTGAACTAACAAATCAGTTCAAGGCTGGAAAGCAACAGCGCGGTGACCAGGCAGGGATATTTCCTATGGACATATGTAAAGAATAGCAGAGATAAGAATTTTTTTCCTTTACATTTGCCTTGACAATGTTTCGTTTACCCAACAGATGGATTTTTTTTCCGGTATTGATGCTTATTGTGGCTGCCTGCCGGATTTCGACCACCAGCAGGCAGTGGAAGATCAGGTATGATCATCAGGCGCTGGCCTTCAGAGAGCAACTACTGGAAAGGATGAAGCAACAGCCTCATCGACCTGGTCGTCCCAATGTGATCCTGAT
>CAYWHQ010000081.1:0-9267 GCA_964457665.1 uncultured Prolixibacteraceae bacterium
GCTCTCAACACAAGGCTCTATTTCCACTACCGGTTTGTCAAACTGGCTTTCTCTTCCCGAACAGAGGCCCTCCGTGGCAGATACAACACCCGTCGCTGGGTGGAAACATCGCAGGAGGTTTTCCGGCTGATCGAACAGTGCGGAGGACGGTTCCACATCACGGGGTTTGATCATCTCAGGAAATGCTCCGGTCCGGCTGTCATCCTGAGCAACCATATGAGCGTGCTCGAGACGATGGTCTTCCCCGGCATCATCCAACCTCTCCGCGATATCACTTTTGTCGTTAAGGACAGCCTGGTAAGCCACCCTGTATTCGGATCCGTCATGCGCTCCCGGGATCCAATCGTCCTGCACCGCAACAACCCCCGTGAAGACCTGAAAATCGTTATGGAACAGGGAATGGAGAAAGTACAAGCAGGCCACTCGCTCATCATTTTTCCCCAGAGTACCCGAAAAACGGTTTTCAATCCCGAAGAGTTCAATTCAATCGGAACCAAACTGGCTGCCAGGGCAGGGGTCCCGGTCATCCCCGTGGCCATTAAAACCGACTTCTGGCAACACAGCAAATGGGCAGGCTACCTCGGCGCCATCGAACGCAGCAAGCCGGTCATGATGGACTTCGGAGCCCCAATCCCTGTTTCAGGAAATAACAAGGAGGCGCATCAGCAAGTGGTAGCATTTATTAATCAGCATCTTCAAAAATGGGAATCAGGAGCAAACCATTAGTATATAACAAAAAATAAACACCCGTGAAATACACCTCCCTGCTGATGATTGTCATATTATTACCTGTCCTCCATGCATGCCGGGACAAAGACCTGAGTGAACAAGCCAGAAACGAGATCACAAAGACTGAGAAGGACTTCTGCGATATGACTGCCAGGGAGGGATTGCAGGCAGCATTTACCTTTTATGCAGCCGATAGCGGCATTGTCCGCCGGGGTGAAACCCTTATCACCGGAAAAAATGCCATCCATGAACATTATGGAAAAACCACCCTCCGTGATGTAAAACTCCACTGGACTCCTGAATTCGTGGATGCCTCCGCCTCCGGTGACCTGGGCTATACCTGGGGCCATTACACCTTCACAGCCATCGACACCACGGGCCAGCCCCTGGCCGACAGCGGAATCTTTCATACCGTCTGGAAGAAACAGAAAGACGGATTTTATATTTTACTTTTGACTTTTGACTTTTGATTTTGGCGGGGGCTACGCGGCGCGCCCCCCCGACGGAAACAGCGCGTCGCCCCGACGGAATTATTCTTTATATTTGTCAAAAACCATCAACGAATGGATTCACATATCAACTATTACGGATGCGAACCGACCCCGGCGGTGACCTTGCGGGAAGGAAAGCCCAAGCCGACAGAAAGAGCAGAAGCCGCGCGGCAGCTCTATTTTAATGCGAAATCCTCCGCCAGCATGGAATTCCCCTACTGGTACACGCGCCGGTGGGAAGAGCTGGAGGGAGAGATCCCCATCGTCCGCCGTGGCGAAGCACTCAAAGCGGGATTTGAGCACCTGACGCCGGTAATCTATCCCGGTGAACTGCTGGCCATGGGTAAGGCCGCGTACCTGCGAGGCTCATACCCTATGCCCTGGCTCTCGGAAGCCTTTTTCATGGCTGCGGAGGACAAGCTGTATAAGGAGGCCCAGGAATCAGGAAAACTGACGGCAGACTCCTTCACCACCATGGGAACAGGTGGTGGTAACGTCACGAAAAGTGTGGGAAAGGTCATCTCCATCGCTGGGAAATTCGGCCTCAGGGTCGAAGAAATGCCGGTGATGATCGAGATCGCAAAAAAATGGAAAGACAAATCGGTGGATGACGTGGGGCACCGGTATGAACAACTTGTTCCGGGTTACAAGGAAAAAGAGGCGATCATGCGGTCGGTCATATGCATGTTCGACTCCGGGTACACACTTCCTCAGGGTCGCGAAGTAGTCAACTATTATTACCCGCTGCAATATGGCATCGACGGAATCATCCGGATATGTGAAGAGGGAATGGCGGAAGTGGCAGGCTATCCCGACATGGACCGCCTCTATTTTTTCCGGGGTGTGATACTGATGCTGCAAGGGATCAGATCATGGATCCGCAATTATGCGGAAGAGGCCTCCTCCCTGGCCTCTCTTGAACCGGACGACAAGCAGAAAAAGGAGTACGAAGAGATGGCCGAAAGGCTGAACTGGCTCTCATCCAATCCTCCCCGCAGCTTCCACGATGCCCTGCAGATGATCTGGATCTTCCATGTTGCCGTGCTGAACGAAGATGCAATCTCCGGCCTCTCCCCCGGCCGTGTCGGACAAGTATTGTATCCCTTCTGGAAACGAGATATGGAGCGGGGAACTATCGACCGTGAATGGACGCTCGAACTTCTGGAATGCATGCGTATGAAATTCACGGAAATCGACTGCTTCGCCTCCATGGGTGTCGTGGGAGGAGTCCTCTCCGGCAACACTTTCAACAACCTTTGTCTCGGCGGGTTACAGAAGGACGGGAACTCTGCCGCCAATGAACTGGAGATGCTGATCCTGGAGGCGGGGATCCGGCTGGACACTCCACAACCAACACTCTCGGTCCTCTATGATGAGAAGCTCCCCGAAGAGTTCCTGATGAAAGGGGTCGAATGTACCAAGATCGGCACCGGATACCCGGCCTGGGTCAACAACCAGGTGGCCATGGAGTTCCTGCTGAACAACTACGGACACGAAGGCATGCTGCCCGAAGAAGCCCGCGCCTGGTCGATCGGCGGCTGCCTCGAAACCTCCCCGGGAAGCTGGATGCCACTCAACCTCGACGGCGAGATCCACTGGATCCCGGGCGGATCGGCGCCGGCTACCAGCGTGGGAGTCCACTTTATCTCCCTTCCCAAACTTCTGGAGGTGGTACTTTTCGACGGTATGGACATGCGCAACGGTCAGCGCATCTTCCCGTCACACGGACTGAAACTCGAATCCTACGAGGAACTCTGGAACGCCTTTCAGAAATATTTCAGCCGCGCCTGCGAAGTACTTACCCTCACCAACAACATCCAGCACGATGCATGGCGAAAAATCTCCCCTTCGCTGGTCAACTCCATGCTGAAACCCGATTGCCTTGAAAAGGGAAGAGATATTGGCCAGATGGGATCGCGGTTCAACACTACCTTCAACATCGAAAGCTGCGGCAACACTACCCTGGTAAACTCCCTCGCATCCCTCAAAAAAAACGTCTTCGACGATAAAACCTATACTCTGACCGAATACCGTGAAGCTATACTGGTCAACTTCGGATACAAAACGGCACAGGAGACCGGATCCTACTCGCTGGTCGATCAGGTGCCCACAGAGAACTACGACCGATGGAAGAAAATACACCGGCTCAGCCTCGATGCCCCCAAGTTCGGAAACGATGATCCCTATGTTGATCTGATCTTCAAACAATGGGAGGACTGGTTCTGTGAGATGACACACATATACCGCTCCCTTTACGACCAGCCGATGTATGCCTGTCAGATCTCGGTCAGCACCCACGGTCCGATGGGAGCGGTAACCCTCGCATCTCCCGACGGCCGGCTGAGTGGTACCACCTTTTCCGACGGCTCCGTGTCAGCATACCCGGGCACCGACCGCCATGGCCCCTATGCCCTCTTCAGTTCAGCCACATGCTGGAACCACTCACTTTCACAGAACTCACAGCTCAACATGAAGATCCATCCCTCGGTGGTCAAAGGGCGCGAAGGATCCCGGAAATTCCTCGAACTGATCCGGGCCTATATGCGAAAGGGAGGATTTCACGTACAGTTCAACATCGTCGACTCACGCATGCTCAAGCAGGCACAGGCCGAACCCGACAAATACCGCAGCCTGCTGGTCCGTGTGGCCGGATTCACCCAGTACTGGGTGGAACTCGGCAAACAGATCCAGGATGAGGTCATCGCACGGACAGAGTATGAAGAGTTGTAGCAGGGATGTCACCGGCCGACATTTGCATTGTGAAACCAATGACACATGATAAGAATTACCCCCACCGAAACCTCAGGATTCGTCACGAATGAACTCGGATACATTGAAGGACGCAAAGGAATTGCCCGGTTTATCCTGCCTTTGACAAGATACCTGAGAGCCGTCAACGCCGAAAAATATATTACTCCGGCCAAACGGCTGCTCGACATCGGTTGCGGCGACGGATATTTCATCCGGCGGTCAAAATGTACCGAACGATACGGCCTTGACAAGCGCACCGGCGATGAGGTTACCGGTTCCCTCGATTTCCCTGATGAATGGTTTGACTATGTCACCATGCTGGCGGTCATTGAACATATACCCGAACCCGGACCACTCATGCGCGAGATCGGTCGCGTACTGAAACCGGGTGGCAAACTGGTCATTACCACACCCCGCCGGCAGGCCGAATTCCTGATCCGGTTGTACATCAGAGACATCGATGAAGAACATGAAACCTACCATACCGCCGGGACGATTGCAAAACTGGCCGGAGATGAATTCTGCATGTACGGCCATCACAATTTTCTGTTGGGATTGAATCAAACTTTTTGCCTGAAAAAGATCGCACCACACAACACCTAAACCAATTCATCATGAGCACTTGCAAGGATTGCCGGTATTATCTTCCGGTTGATGTTTTCAGGGGACTTTGTAAGAAGAATAAAAAGAATATCCTGCCGGATGATCCTTTTTGTGACCATTCGGAAAAAATGCCAAAATGTAAATTCTGTGCCCATTTTTCACCGGAAAAAGAGTTTCTCGGAAAATGCATGGCGACGACCCTGGCTTATCCTGATATGCCTGCCGCCAAATGTGCCGACTTTAAATGGATCAACCAGAACTGAAGGCTGGATACATCTTCGACATCCAGGGTTTCTCGGTACACGACGGACCTGGTTGCCGCACCCTGATATTCATGAAAGGGTGCACGCTCGACTGTGCCTGGTGCTCCAACCCGGAAGGTATTCACCCTTTTCCCGAACCCCTCTGGAGAAAAAGCAGATGTACTTTCGACAGGCTCTGTGTTGACGTCTGCCCGTACAATGCCATCCGTTTTTCGAGGGATGAACTCCGCTTTGACCGGCAACTTTGCCAATCGTGTAGCACCCATGATTGCGCGGCGGTTTGCATGAGCGGTGCCCTCAGCATAGCCGGTCAGTTTATCTCCACGAATGAGCTGATGCAGATCGTCCGGCGCGACAGACAGTACTGGGGAACAGGAGGTGGGATCACCCTGACCGGAGGAGAACCCTTTCTGCAAGCTGATTTTGCAAAAGACCTCCTCGAAAAATGTTATACAGCTTATATCCACACTGCCGCCGAAACATGCGGCAACTATCCCTGGAACAACATCGAAGATTCGCTGCCTTTTCTCGACTGGATCTTTTTCGATCTGAAACAAGTGACAAATATAACGGACATGATACTTTCCAATGCTCTCCGGCTGTCAAAGGAGTTCCAGGGCCGTTTGATCTTCCGTCTTCCGCTTATTCCCGGGATGACCGATGACAAGGAGAATCTGTGTAATATCCGTGATTTTGTCCTGCAAACGGGACGAAAGGAACTCAATATTCTGCCAGGCCATCACCTGGGCAGGGAGAAACACCTGATGCTCGGTAACATTTATTATACAAGGGATTTCAGTATCGTAAGCCCGGATACCCTGGTTACTGTGCAAAATTTTTTCCAAAATGCAGGTATCACATGTTACACCGGAAGCCAGACTCCATTTTAGAAAAAACAATAAATACATCTTTTTCCCGTACAACTATTTTAAGACTATCTTTGTATAAATAGAAAAAGCCGGCACATGTTACGAGAAATAAACCAAGGTCATAGCTGGCTGCTCCTGATAGTCTTATTCTCCCTGACGCTGCAACGGCAATCTGCTGCACAAACGTATTTTTCAAGGCACTATACCGAGATTGACGGACTTGCAAACTCGATGGTTTTTGGTATAACCCAGGACACCTCCGGAGTGATGTGGTTTTCGACCCGGGCAGGAGTAACCTCCTACGACGGAATCGATTTCAGGAATTATGGTCCCTCCGACGGGCTCCCGAAGGATGTTTATACCTTTCTTCAATCCGACAGGAACGGGATCCTGTGGGCCATTCCGCAGCGAGGAGACCTGAGCCCTTTCTTTTTCAACGGGAAACACTGGCAGAAGTATACGGCTAATCCTGCCCATTCAAAAACACATACCGTCACTGACTTTAAGGTCCATTACGACAATGATTCAGTGGTCATTTATGTTTCAACGCTCGAAGATGGTTTGTTTATATGCCGGAAACGGTTGTGGAAACAACTCCTTCCGGGCAACAGGCCCGGTCTGGAGAACAGAATGAACGCGTTGGTTTTGCATGAAGGGGAGTTGCTGATCGCTTCCGGAAAAGGAATGTACAAGCTCCGCGGAGATTTACTGGAAACCTGCGGCAATATCAATGATCAGTTGCCATCGTTAAACATCATGGCCATGTTTTCCAACAGCCAGGATTCTTCTTCTGATCATCAGGTTCTTTATCTTTTTGGAAACAATTTTATGGGGTACCTCCGCAACGGAACCTTCGTCCCTCTCACTAAGGATTTCCGGATGATACCCACCACCATCTCCAATCCCTGCCTGATATATCCCGACCGGAAGGGCAATGTCTGGTTCGGCAATGACTTTTACCTGTATTGTTTCTCCCACGAAACGATGCAGCTGGAGCATCTTACGCGACACAGCGGACTTATTTCAGAGGGGGCCAATGCAGTGTTTTTCGACCGGGAACTCAACACCTGGATCGCCGGGAACAGGGGCATCTCGAAAATACCTTCCAGACGGTTCGCAGCTTTCTCAAAACTCGACGGCCTTGCCGAGAACGAAGTCACATCAGGGATAGAAATCATCCCCGGGAAAATGGTATTCGGCCACCAGGGAGTTCTGACCTTCTGCCACGGAACCACCTTTCACCCATTCAGTCTTGTTGATAAGGCACTGTGGGATCATAATGCCAGGGTTCAGGATCTGGCAAAGGATGAAAAAGGCAATCTCTGGGTTGCGGCTACCGAACTTGGACTGGCAAGGGTATCCCCCGGGTTTGACATCGTTTGGTTTCAGTCAGGCACCGGTAAACCTGAACGATTTAATTCAGTGGTTGTGATGCCCGACGGAAGGATTTTCTGCTCGGGCGATCTGCATGTTTATGAGTTAAGGAAAGGCTGTCTTGTACCTTTGTCGTTCCGTTCGATTCCGGGAACAGGGATCCGTAAGCTTTTCGCCGGTGAAAACGGTAAACTGATCATGGTATCGGTAAACCAGGGGGTCATTGAAGCGGGAGAAGATGGTGAGAAGGTATATCTTTCAGCCGGCGACCCACAGGAAAACAACGTTTTTGCCTATTATGCTGACCACCATGGAATCCGTTACGCCGGAACGGCTGCAGGGCTTTTCAGGGTCATGGAACATGGCCTTGAACCCGTGAAGTTTAATGCAGATTCCATCACAAAACCGGTATATGCCATTCTGGAAGATCATTTAGAAAGGCTCTGGATGGGTACCGACAACGGTGTCTACCGGTGGGATGGCAACCGGCTGGACCATTTCACACGGAGCGACGGACTCTCGGGCCAGGAGATCAACCGCGACGCCTTTTTCATGGATCATCAGCACCAGCTCTGGTTCGGCACCAATAATGGTTTGACCCTTTTCAGGCCCAACGATGACTATGCTTCCGAACTGGTACCGCCTCCCCGGGTGATCATTCCTGCCATAACCACGCATGGGGATACCCTGAAGAATAGAAGCGACAGGGTGTTATCCGGGATCATGAACAATCTCTCCTTTCGTATCAGGATTCCCTCCTACATCAATGAACAAGGGATCTTTTACAGTTATATACTGGAGGGGCTGGATACCGGCTGGTCGGCGCCCTACCCTTTTCGCGGCAACCGTATAACCTTCAATGCGCTGCCCCCTGGCACCTACCGCCTCGCAATAAAGGCAAAGAATCCTCTGGGAATCTGGAGTGATCCTGCCTTTTCCGAGTGGATTGTCATCAAACCGCCTGTATGGCTCCGGTGGTGGTTCATCCTGGCTGGCTTATTTTTTCTGGCTGGTGTTGCCTTCTTTATAGGCCGCCTGATCCTGGTGGCCAGGTATAACCGAAAACTGGAAGAGGTGGTTGCCGTCCGCACTGCAGAGCTGGTGGAATCGGAACGCCAGCTTACCATAAGCAACAAGTCGAAGGATCACTTCTTTTCCATCATTGCGCATGATCTCAAGAGTCCGTTCAACGCCATCCTCGGTATGCTCGACCTTCTCAATACCTCCTATGAGGAGTATTCTGATGTGGAAAGGAAGAAGATGCTGGGCAGTGTGCGTTCAGCCTCAGTACGCACCATCGCCCTGCTCGAAAACCTGCTAACCTGGGCACAGTCGCAAAAGGGAATATTACCTTTTGAACCTGAGCCGTTCAGGATTTCGGAACTCATCGACGAAAACCTGAAACTGATCGAGCCCGCTGCCCACGCAAAAAACATCTCCATTTTCCGGAAAGGCGACCCTGCTGTGATGTTGTGCGCCGACCGGAATATGATCCGGACTGTCGTGCGTAACCTGATCTCCAATGCCGTAAAGTTTACCTATCCCGGTGGTGAAGTGGTGGTGCAAGTCGAAACACCCGACAGTTTTACCACCAGGATCTCTGTGCACGACAACGGGATGGGTATCCCGAAGGAGAGTCTGGACCGGCTTTTCCGGATCGACGACCGGATGGCCAAAAAGGGCACGAACAACGAAACAGGCACAGGCCTTGGTCTGATCCTCTGCAAGGATTTTATCGAAAAAAACAACGGCAGGATATCGGTCACCAGCGAGGAGGGCAATGGATCCGTCTTCACGGTTGAATTACCTTCGGTGTGCGGTTAAATTGTTAACAATTTTGGAAAATTCTGCCCTTCACATGATTCAGATCATTGTTGAAAAGAAAAAATATTGACATTTTTGCCCGTTAACATTTCAGTTCATCTTTTCTCATCGTCATGAAAGAAACGCCCATCAATTACGAAGTAGTCAGCAGGCATATCCGCGAGAGCAAGATTCGCAACATCGGGACAGCCTCCATCAGGGAAATAAAAAAACTGATCAATGGTATTGAATCGGAAACCGGCGAGAAGTTCGTCAGAATGGAGATGGGAGTGCCGGGACTTCCCGCCGCCGAAATAGGTATCAACGCTGAGATCGAAGCCCTCCGCCGGGGGGTTGCCTCCATCTATCCTGACATTGACGGGT
>CAYWHQ010000082.1:0-9225 GCA_964457665.1 uncultured Prolixibacteraceae bacterium
GGTAAAAATTTCATGACCTGAATACTGTTTGGTTATACAAAAAACTATCTAGTAACGAATGGCAATATTAGTGACATTTTACCGGATTACGGTCATATTTTAACATATCCTGCATATAATCGGTGAAATAGGGTTTAAGGAAGATCAATTCAGCCAGAAAAATGGGCGTTACATCAAAAAAGATTGTCATTTCAGGATGTAATCCCCATATTTGCCGAAAAAAAATTGAAGACTTTCCTGATACATTGCAAGAAACTTTGCATAGTCCCGCATATTCTTTTCTGGCTGATCAGCATTTCCGTTTTTATCGTAGTTCTTTTCTACACGCGCGATTTCCGGATATCTGAAACAGATTTCAAAACTGCGGCGAGTTTGCTGATCACCATCTGTTTACTGGCCATTTCCGTATATATCAATCTCCTGTGGCTCATTCCGGTGTTTTTTAAAAAAAGGAGATACCTGCTTTTTTTTCTGCTTCAGGTTGGGAATATTACGTTGTTCATTACGTTGAATTATTTCATTTCCACACTTTTCGAAGGATCAGAGCACCTGCATTTTATTACAGAGGTGATCGCCGAACTTATCCTTGTATCGGTTTTTCTTCTCTCCTCCTCCCTTTTGCAGTTCACCAGAGATTCCCTGACATTGCAGGATATAGAGCTTAAAATGAGCGAAATAGAACGGCAAAAAGTGGAAGCCGAACTGAAAGCGCTCAAGGCACAGGTTAATCCCCATTTCTTCTTCAATACCCTCAACAGCTTATATTCTCTCAGTCTGGATAAATCGGAGAAAACACCCGACATGATTCTCAAACTCTCCGAACTGATGCGTTACGTGATTTATGAAGCCCGCGAGGACATGTTACCCCTGCAACGACAGCTTGATTTTATCAGAAGCTACATTTACCTTGAAGAACTCAGGGCAGGACCATCTCTCCAGGTAAGGTACAAGGTGGAAGGAATCCCCGGTGAGATCATGGTGGCCCCTTTGATTTTTATCCCTTTTGTGGAAAATGCCTTCAAACATGCCGGTAGAGACCAGCGTCAGAAACCGGATATCGATATTAAGTTTGATCTGGGTGTGCCGGGAAAAATTGTATTTTATTCCGAGAATAATGTAGATACGGCGAAACCAAAGAGACATGAAGGCATAGGTCTCGATAATGTGCGAAAAAGCCTTCAAATTTTGTTTCCCGGGAAATATCATCTGGAAATGGAAGAACATGGATCCCGGTACCGGGTTAAATTGATAATCGAACTGTCATGAAACTCAAATGTCTGGTTATCGACGATGAACCATTGGCCCGGAGGGTAATCCAGAAATATGCGGATAACTTACCGTTCATTGAAATCATTGCGCATTGTGAGAACCCTCTTGAAGCTATTGAACTGATTCATCATCAGCAGGTAGACATTATCTTTCTTGATATACAGATGCCCAGGCTGACGGGAATCGATTTTTTAAAAACCATCAAAAATCTTCCTCCCGTAATTATTACCACAGCATACGCTGAATTTGCGCTCCAGGGTTTTGAGCTTGATGTGGTCGATTATCTGATGAAACCCTTTTCATTTGACAGGTTCCTGAAAGCGGTGCAGAAAGCCGAAGAAACAAACCTGAACAAGAAGCGGCACAGCACCAGTATCCCAGAACCGGAAAAACAGGAAGACTATATATTTGTAAAATCGAACAAAAAGACCTTCAAGATCAATCTCAATGAGATCCTCTTTATTGAAGCGCTGGGAGATTATATTAAGATTTTTACGCTTGATAAAATGATCATTAGCTACCAGTCGCTCAAGAATCTGGAGGGAATGATGCCGCAAAAATCGTTCCCCAGGGTGCACAAATCCTATATCATTTCGCTGAGCAGGATCGACAATATCGAAGGTAATATGATCCGTATCAGGGACAAACAAATACCGATAGGCACCAATTACAAGGCAGAATTTGAGAAGCTTGTGAAAAGTATTTGATCCTAACCCTGTTCCGGCTTTATGGTCTCTGCTTCAGATGCGCTATTTCCTACCAGGGTTTCCTTTACCTTGACCGAACGCAGGATCACAGAGAACCATACCAGCAATACACCGAGCACCACTGCAGCAATTCCCAGCAGCTTGACCAGAAATATTCCCCATGAATAAGGATTGATGAAAAGCAGAATGCCGAGTACCAGCAACAACAGGCTGCTGATGATGAAGAGGTTTTTTCTTGCCAGCACCTGACGAGCCCGGTAGATAAAAATGATCTGGACCAGGGAGGTTACAATAAGCCAGACGCCCGTCAGGGAGACAAACAGCCCGAAAGAAGATTCGGGGAAAAAGGTCATCACGATCCCGGCGGCAATGGCAATGATCGATTCAAAGATAAGAACCGAGGAGGAGCGATCCTTCTTCATATTGATGATGCCTGCCAGCAAAAGGATCAAACCTGAAACCAGGATAATGATCCCGAAATAGAGGATTACCGTTTTTATAAAATTTTCTGAAAAAAGCAGCATCAGTAATCCGAAAATAATGGCTATCAATCCATTAAGTCCTAAAAACCACCAGTTTTTAAAATGTCTTTTTTCCATATCCGATTAAATAAAAGGTACATACTAAGGCATTTGCAAAGATACTCCGCGGTAATATTGCAGAAGGGATCCGACGATGATAAAAGCACCGAAAATGATAAAAAGCATTCCGACAATGCGGTTAACCCAAAGTTTCACTACCGGATTACCGGTCACTTTTAATTTATTCGCCAGCACAACCTTGAAAATATCGGTTAAAAGTACCATGATTAGTGATCCTGCGAAGAAAAGCGCCACCGACTTATGGTCTCCTCCGTATGTGCCATTGATGGCAAGCACGGAAGAGATCCAGAAAACCCAGAGAAACGGATTGGCGATATTGAGCAGGAATCCCTTGATTAGATATGGAAATCGACCCTTGGTCCTGACCCTGATCTCCTCGATGGCTTCAACCTGTTCGGTCACCCGGATTTTCCTGAAAAGCGTGAAAACCCCGAAGAGCGTCATAACAATACCGCCAATAATTCCAAGGGTAAGATGGTATTTCGAATCGGTGATGATCTGTGAGGCGCCGAAGTAAGCTCCCAATACAAGAAAGAGGTCGCTGAGGAAAATACCGAAAGCCAGGAAGATGCCGGTTTTGGTTCCATGTTTAATACTGGTCTGAAGCAGGGCAAATAATGCCGGCCCCAGGGTGATGGCGATGGTTAAACCCAGAAAAAATCCCTCAAAAAGCGGATGCAGCATACCTGTACATTTTTTCAACCACTGAATACAGGGGTGTAAAGATATGTGAAAAGTAACTAACTTCGTGCTTTTCCACGGTATGAAACATTCTGGGATCATCCTGCTGCGTTTTGTTACTGGGCTTCTGATCTCTCTTGTCGCGATCGCATCAGGCTATATCGGGTATATGTATTTTTCCGAATTCAAGCCTGCACCGAAGGAGGTACTCTACGCTGAACCAGGTAAAAGAACGGACACTCTTTCGCAGAAGCTTTTTCATATAATGACCTGGAATATTGGATATGCCGGGCTTGACCGGGATATGGATTTTTTTTACGACGGAGGGAAGAAAGTCAGACCAGACAGACAATCCTTTGATTCCGCCTTGCATTACATTCTAAGCTTTTCAGGGAAAATTGACACACTGGATTTCATCCTTCTTCAGGAGGTTGACACCTTTGCCCGGAGAAGTTATTATGTGAATGAGTTTCGGCTACTTCAGGAGCAACTGAAAGGATTTTCGGCGTTTTTTGCCCGCAATTATGATGTGAAGTTTGTTCCCGTACCAATAACGGAGCCGATGGGTAGAGTGGTCAGCGGGATGGCCTTTTTTTCCCGGGTGAAGCCCATGGATGTGATCCGGAATGCCTATGATTTTCACTTCCCTTTTTTTACGCGCCTGGCCATGCTGAAAAGGTGTTTTATTGAAGCACGATACCCGCTGGCAGGCGGGAAGGAACTGGTGATCCTGACCCTTCATAATTCTGTTTTTGATAAGGATGGTATAATCCGGAAGCAGGAGCTGAGATTTCTGAGTTCGTTTATGGCGGTTGAGTATGAAAAGGGTAATTTTATTGTTGCCGGAGGGGATTGGAACAGCAATCCAAAAGGTTTTAACCCTGCACTGATTACAACCTCTGATCGTGTTGGTGTGTATGAACCAGCTATCGATTCTACGCTGTTCAGCGGATGGAATTATGTTTTCGATCCGTATACTCCCACCAACCGCAATGTGGATGTACCATACCGCAAGGGTCATACATCAACAACGATTCTGGATTTCTTTTTGGTGTCGCCCAACATAAGGGTATTGTCGGTCGCAACATTGAATCTTGAATTCGCTTACTCCGACCATCATCCGGTTTTTATGACTTTTGAACTGAATCATGAGTGATCTGCCTGACAAACCTTTGAAATTATTGGATGCATTGGCCATCATATGCCCCGGCGTTTCCAGAAGTGAACTGAAACGCCGGATCGTCCATGGAAGGGTCACCCTCAACGGGATGGCCTGTAAACAGCCTCATGCTCCTGTTACGGCTTCCGATAAAGTGTTGTTTCAAGGAGGTAAATCGAAATCCTATCCGAAAAGCCGGTCGCCATTTCGCATTCTATTTGAGGATGAACATATACTGGCAGTAGATAAACCTGCCGGCATACTGACCTATGGTGAAAAGGGAACCGGCGGCACATCAGTTTACAGGGAGCTGACGGATTTTCTCAGGAAGAGAAAGGGTAGCAGGGAAACGGTGTTTGTGGTACACCGGCTCGACCGCGAAGTTTCCGGTGTCCTGATGTTTTCCAAAAGCGAATCATTGCAGCAGAAGTTCAAGGAAAACTGGAGATCAGTCAGCAAACGATACCTGGCCCTTGTCGAAGGGGAGGTGAAAAAAAAGGAGGGAACGATCCGATCCTACCTGACTGAAGATGACCATTTCCGGGTTCATTCTACCGGAGAGAGGGAAAGCGCCCGACTGGCGGTTACCCGTTACAAGGTTTTAAAAGTAACGGAAAATTATACCTTGCTGGAGATTGAACCGGAAACCGGAAGAAAAAACCAGATCCGGGTACACCTTTCCGAGATGGGTCATCCGGTTGTTGGCGATTACCGGTACGGTGCCGACTCCAAAGTAAAAAGAAGGGTTCGGCTGCATGCTTTCCTGATTCAGTTCGAACATCCACTGACAGGTCGTGAGATCCGGATCATTTCACGGGAACCGACTGATTTCAGGACACCGGGGCTGCAGGATGAAAAGTATAAATAACGATTAAGAGCCGTCAGCCCTTTGCCTTAAGGCTTCAAATACCACAACAGCTGCGGCCACGGAGACATTCATGGAATCGACCTTTCCGTGCATCGGGATCCTGATGAGCCGGTCGCAGTGATCCATCCAGATTTTTGTCAGTCCCCTGGCCTCCGAACCCATCACAATAGCCGATGGTTGCTGGTAGGAAATGGTGTGATAGGAGACATCTGCATGGATTGCAGTCCCGTAAATTCTGATGTGCCTGTTTTTGAACCACTCAATGGCGTCCCGGCTGGAGGTACTGACCACCGGGACCGTAAAAATGCATCCGAGGCTTGACCTTATTACATTGGGATTATAGAGATCGGTTTGAGAATCGCAAATGATGACGCCGTTGAGCCCCGCAGCATCTGCCGTCCGGAGAATTGCACCCAGGTTGCCTGGTTTTTCAATGGTTTCAAGCACGAGAAACAGCGGATTCTTATGATTGTCTAGCTGTTCGATCATCTGTTGACGTACCTCTGCTATCCCGATGATACCCTGTGAATCTTTCCGGTACGCCAGATGGTTATATACATTCAGGGTAACCTCCACCAGGGGCACTCCCGAAAACAACTCAGGCAGCCTTTCCTGGTAGGCCGGTCCGTAAAGTATTTCCGGACAAATAACCAGATCGGTAAACCGGAAACCGGCTGAAAGGGCAAGAGAGATCTCCCGCAGGCCCTCCACAACCGTCAACCCCACGGTTTTTCTCTCAGCTGGTTTTTCCTGCAGCCTGATCAGTCTCCTGATCAGCGGATTGTGAGTGCTTGTTACCTGTTTGTTCATCCGGTTTATACGGTAGCGAAGTTAAAAGTAATCCGTCAAACCTCCTTGGAAAATGAAATTTTCGGCCCGGTAAAATTTTTTTAGTTTTTTGTCAGAGGAATGAAATTTATTTCTACATTTGCGTATTCAAATACCTAAATAAGATTATGGCAAAGATCTTCTCGCTCTCAGAGGCCTCTTCAATTGCAATTCACAGTATGGTTTTGATTGCCAGATCAGCGAACGGAATCAATGCAGTCAGGATCGCGGCGTTTACCGGATTCTCCAAAAATCACATCGCCAAGGTTCTGCAGCGTTTGGTTAAGAGCGACATGCTGAAATCTGTGCGGGGACCATCGGGAGGTTTTTCTCTGAAGAAAAATCCTGAGGATATCACCTTGCTGGATATTTACCAGTCGATCGAGGGGCCGATTGAGGAATCGGATTGTCCGTTGGCCTATGAGGTATGCAATTTCGATCAGTGCATTATGGGAAATGTGATCAATAAAATGACCTTTGAGTTTAAGCAGTTTCTTGGAAAACAGACACTTGCATTATATTTATAATTTTTTTCATTCAAAAAAGGTAAAACAATACCAAAATACCATATAATAATAAGAGAACGATGAAAAGAAAAATTATCCAGATCAATGAGGAGCTATGTAACGGATGTGGTCTTTGTGTGCCGAACTGTCAGGAAGGGGCATTGCAGATCATCGACGGCAAAGCACGATTGGTGAGTGACCTTTTTTGCGACGGATTGGGAGCCTGCATCGGACATTGTCCGGAGGGGGCCATTGAAGTCATTGAAAGGGAGGCCGCTCCATACGATGAAGTCAGGGTCATGGAGGTGATCGTTCCGAAAGGAAGGAACACAATCCTTGCACATCTTGAGCATCTCAGGGATCATGGGGAGACAGGGTATCTGGAAACGGCCATCCGGTATCTGAAGGAGCATCAGATTGACATGAGTCCGGATCCAGTGAGTGATATCCCCGTGCATAATGCCGGATGCCCGGGAGCCCGCCAGATGGATTTCCGGATCGATGCCGGGAAAGTACAGGCGGCGGCGATACCTGTCGAAGAGACCTCCGCTGGTCCTCCCTCGGAATTACGACAGTGGCCGGTTCAGCTTCATCTGCTGAATCCGCTTGCCAATTATTTCCGGGAGGCAGCGGTGGTACTGGCAGCTGACTGTGCTGCTTTTGCCATGGGTGATTTCCATCAGCGTTATCTGAAAGGAAAATCCATCGCAATTGCATGTCCCAAGCTCGACATCAACAAGGATGCCTATGTGGAAAAGCTGACAGCCATGATAAGGGATTCGGGCATCTGCTCACTGACCGTGGTTATGATGGAGGTGCCATGCTGTGGAGGATTGCTTCAGTTCGCGCGGATGGCCAGGGAGGCGGCCGGATCAGATATTGCTATCCGTAAGGCAGTCATAAGCATCCGGGGTGAATTGATCTCGGAGGAGAAGGTTTGAATACTAACAAATAACAACAATACAATGGAAAAATCTCTTTTCGAACATTCAAATGTGTTCAGATTCAATGAAAAAGTTGACTATTCCCCGGAGGGGATCGTCAGCAAGCGGGTCATGGACCGGCCATCCGGAACGGTCACCTTATTCTCGTTTGACAAAGGTCAGCGGCTGAGCACGCATTCGGCTCCTTTCGATGCGATGGTGCAGATAGTTGAAGGGACAGCCGAGATAGTGATAAACGACCAGCCATTTATACTACAACAGGGCGATGTCATCATCATGCCGGCCGGAATCCCCCACGCGGTAAATGCCAGTGAAAAGTTTAAAATGTTGCTGACCATGATCAAAGGATAATTAAATATGAACAAACGATAAAAAAACCATGTCAGAACTAATCAATAACTCCGACGACAGGAAGGCATTGCTGAAGCATATGATTCTGCAGTTGCACGAGGGAACCGCGCCGGAGGAGATCAATAGTCGCCTGGTGGCGTTGTTGACAAAGATTCCCTACAACGAAGTCGTGGAGGTGGAACAGGAGTTGATCAACGAAGGCCTCCCTGATACAGAAGTCCTGCGTTTATGCGATATTCACACACAAGCGCTGGAGGGACAGATCGACCTTTCGGGAATGAAGATTGTTCCTCCCGGCCACCCGGTCGATACTTTTAGGCGGGAAAACCGTGAACTTGAAAAGGTTGTGGTGAAACTGAAAGACCTTTTCGCTCATTTCGATGAACTTTTTGCATCAACCGGCCCTGAAACCTATATCCACAGGGTGCGTGGATTGTTCAACCAACTAATGGATGTCGACAAGCATTATCGCAGAAAAGAGAACCTCTTGTTCCCTTTTCTTGAGAAATATGGCATAACTGGTCCTCCGAAGGTAATGTGGGGGAAACATGACGAAACCCGTGATCTGCTGAAGAATGCCCTGGCTTCTATGGATATGCCTGCGGTCACCGCTGAACAGATGCGGATGAAGGAACAAACATTCTGGCTTCCGGCCATGAAGGCGGTCACGGATATGATCATGAAGGAGGAGGAGATTCTTTTACCCATGACCATGGACCGGCTTACGGAGGCCGACTGGTATGATATTTTCAGGCAGACAAATGAAATAGGGTATTGTTTGTATGATCCTGACGTGGAATGGAAGCCTGAAGGAGCAGTTCCGGCGGAGACGCGACCGGCCGACGGCGATGCCGCCATAAGGTTGCCGAGTGGTTCCTTTACCGTGGAAGAGCTTCAGACGGTGTTGAATTCGCTTCCGGTTGATCTAACCTTCGTAGATAAAAATGATAGGGTCAAATACTTTTCCCAGGGAAAGGAGAGGATTTTTGACCGGAACAGGGCCATTCTGGGCAGGGATGTCAGGATGTGCCATCCGCCGTCGAGCGTACACGTGGTGGAGAAGATACTCGATGATTTTAAAACCGGAAATGAGCAAAGCGCTGCATTTTGGATTCAGATGCAGGGAAAATTCATTCACATCGAGTATTTTTCCCTCAGGAGCGAAAACGGAGAATACCTGGGAACCCTTGAGGTATCGCAAAATCTTACCGAGAAGAGATCATTGCAGGGCGAACAGAGGATCCTATCCTATTCCAAAGCCTGACGTATGTTTAAAGAGAGTCAGCACGAAATCACACCGGCCATGAAGG
>CAYWHQ010000083.1:0-9224 GCA_964457665.1 uncultured Prolixibacteraceae bacterium
AGGGGGCCATGGATTCCGGTCATCCCTTTCGACCTGCCCCATGCTTCCACAGCGCCGACAAGAGCATCGGAAACCTCCGGATCGTCGATAAAATCAATCCATCCAAACCTGACAAGCTTTTCATCCCATCGCTGGTTTGCCTTATGATTTATGATCCCTGCGATTCTTCCAACGATTCTTCCCTGCCGGTAAGCGAGCCAGTATTTAGCTTCACAAAAATCAAACGCAGCATTGCGGTCGCTTCGCAGCGTCCGGTATTCATCCATTTTCAGGGGAGGGCACCAGTAAGGATGATCTTTGAAAAGGAGGTATGGAAAATGAACGAATCTCCTCAGGTCACTCCTTTTCTCAACTGATCTGATCTCTACCATGCTATTCCGGTCAATCAGTCAACAGGAAGCGGGCAGGATTGCACCATGGTTACATATTCTGGCTGGCAAAGGCACGTCCGGCCTTCAATGCATCAATATTCTGACGGACTACTCCCTCACCTTTCCGCTTGAAAGTGAACTCGATGGCCGCCTCCAGTTTGTCGAACGACATTCCGAGGAAGGGGGAGGCGGCTCCCAGGATCACCATGTTGGCAACCTTGGATGAGCCGGCTGCTTTCGCCATGGCTTCCGCGTCGAGTGCGATATGGTGCGGAAGCGCATGTATCTCCTGCAGCACCTTTTCCATCGGCGGGTAATTGGGGATATTATCGAAAGGTGCAGTATTGGTAATCAGCCATCCCTCCTTAGCAAGATAGGGAAGATAACGGAGTGATTCGAGCGGTTCAACCGAGATGATCAGGTCGGCCTGACCGAAAGGAATGAGGTCGGAAAAAATCTCCTCCTCAGAGATTCTCAGGTTCGACATCACGTCGCCACCTCTCTGGCTCATTCCATGTACTTCCGACTGCTTCAAATGCCATCCCTGGCTCAGGGCAGCATATCCGATGATGGCGGCGATAGAAACAATGCCCTGACCACCTACACCTGCGAGAATGATATCTTTCTTCATGACTGGGATTTTATCTTTTCCTTAAATTTATCTCGCATCCTCTTATCGATTGCAACAATGCATTCCCTTCTCGGAATGATGACCGAGACGCCCTGGTAGGCAATCTCCTCACGGATGATGCGTACGTTTTCCTCGTGATATTTTTTCAGCGGACGGAGGACCCTGATATGGGCCTCATCCACTCCGACGCCGCGGCATATGTCCTCAATACGGTCGGTTGCTGCTGAGGATTGACCGCCCGTCATGGCTGTGGTTGCGTTGTCAAGAATGAATACCGTAACCGGAGATTTGTCCTGAACAGCATCGAGGAGCCCGGTGATACCCGAGTGGGTGAAAGTGGAATCGCCAATAACCGCCACCGCGGGCACCATGCCTGCGTCGGCGGCGCCCTTGGCCATGGTGATCGAGGCGCCCATATCGACACAGGAGTTGATGGCTTCGTAAGGAGGAAGCGCTCCGAGGGTATAGCAACCGATATCGGAGAAGACCCTGCCTTTGGAGTACTCTTCCAGTACCTCATTCAAAGCCTTGTACGAATCGATGTGCGGGCATCCGAAACAGAGTTGCGGAGGGCGGCCGACCATGAGGGAGGGAACATCCGTTCCATAGGTATCGGGCAGGCCAAGCGCCCTGGCCACTATGTTGGGATTCAGCTCACCGTCGCGCGGGACTGTACCATCGAGCCTGCCCCTGATCCGGGGTCCTTTACCCAGGTAACCTTTGATAAGCTCCTCGATCATCGGGTAACCGTCTTCAAGCACGATGATCTCCGGACACTCCTCCACCAGCTTTTCAACCATCTTTCGCGGCAGAGGATACTGCCCGACCTTGAGTACCGGATGGGGAGGCATACGATCAGGATAGTTCTCGAGCAGGTAATTGTATCCCAGTCCGCAAACGATAATCCCCTTCGACTTATCCGGCCCGTCAATATAGGTATTGAAAGGGGATGACTCCGACTCTTTCACAAATACCTGATGGTTGGCCAGCAAACCTTTGTATCTTTTGCGGGCAATCCCGGGAAGAAGCACGAACTGCCTAAGGTCGCCGGGCATCCTGACCTCATTCTGGGGGCGCGGTTCCTTCCTGACCACCCCTGCCCTCGAGTGGGCCATCCGGGTTGTGATGCGCAGCAGTACGGGTACCTTGTACCTTTCAGAGAAATCGAACCCGTAATGAACCATATCATAGGCCTCCTGCTGGTTAGCCGGTTCAAGGATGGGAACGAGGGCGAACTTACCGAAGAATCGCGAATCCTGCTCATTCTGGGAGGAGTGCATGGAAGGATCGTCGGCCGAAACAATGATCAGCCCCCCATTGGCTCCGGTGATGGCAGAGTTGATGAACGGGTCGGCCGCTACGTTGAGTCCTACATGCTTCATACATGCCATGGCCCGTTTCCCGGCATACGACATTCCCAGTGCAGCCTCCATTGCGGTTTTCTCATTGGCCGACCAGGAACTGTGTATGTTATGCTCCCGGGCATATGCGGAGTGCTGAATGAATTCGGTGATTTCAGTTGATGGGGTACCAGGATAAGCATAAACGCCTGATAATCCAGCATCCAGAGCTCCCTGAGCAATTGCTTCATCCCCTAACAACAACAATTTTTTCATGATGATATCCCAGTTTTAATGTTATTGGCAAACCTACGGGATTTTTGGTTAACCGACAAATATAATTCTTACTTTTGTTGGTTGCTTATCCTCAATGTACTCATCATGAAACATCCTGCCACTACCTTTGTTGCCTGCTTTCTGCTATTCCTTTTGTCATCACCTTTCCTGGCAAATGCTCAGTTTGGGACCCTTCGCGGTTTTGTCTATGAGGAAGGTTCCGGAGAACCCGCGCTGTTCACCAATGTATATTTCTTCAAAACCTCCATTGGCGCCACTACGGATGAGAACGGCTTTTTCACCATCACGCGCATCCCTCCCGGCGACTATATCCTGATGGTGACCTACGTGGGATTTGATACGCTCAAAATGCCTGTTACCATCAAGGCGGGAGACCTGATTTCCAAGAAGCTCTACCTGCAGAAATCGACGGTCCAGCTGGAAGAGATCAGTATCTCGGCAGCCAGGCAGGATATGACCAGGGAGACGCAGACTTCCATAATCAAGATCGCGCCTAAGGAGATCCAGCAGATCCCGACCATCGGCGGCACCCCGGATCTGGCCCAGTATCTTCAGATCCTTCCGGGCGTCATCTTTACCGGTGACCAGGGCGGACAGTTGTATATCCGAGGCGGTGCACCGGTTCAGAATAAGGTATTGTACGATGGCATGGTTGTATACAACCCCTTCCATTCGATCGGTCTCTTTTCAGTGTTCGATGTCGATATACTTAAAAACGTCGAGGTTTATACCGGCGGATTCGGAGCTGAATACGGAGGCAGGATCTCCTCCGTGATGGATGTCACCACGCGCGACGGCAACAAGAACAGGCTTGCCGGAAAGATCGATGTCAGCACCTTCGGAGCCAAAGCGCTTCTTGAAGGCCCCCTTGCGAAACCTAAAAATGAAAATTCGGCCAGCTCCTCCTTTATCTTTTCCATCAAAAATTCCTACCTGGAACAGAGTTCAAAGATTTTTTACAAGTATATAGACGAAAACGGACTCCCCTATAATTATCTCGATGTATACGGAAAGATCTCCGTGAATGCCCCGAACGGAAGTAAAGTCAATTTCTTCGGGTTCGGTTTCACCGACAAGGTACAATACCAGATACTTCAGGATTATAACTGGCAGTCGTACGGCGGAGGGGTGAATTTCCTGGCTATCCCGGGAAAAAGCCCCGTTTTGCTGGAAGGCAATTTTGCCTATTCGACCTATAAAGTCACCCTCGAGGAGATCAATAAAGCCCCGCGTTCCAGCTCGATCAACGGTTTCAATGCAGGATTTCATTTCACATATTTCTTCGGCAAGGACGCCCTGAAATATGGTATCGAAGGCTCCGGTTACAAAACGGAGTTCGATTTTTTCAACTCCGTGAACCGGAAGATCGATTATACCCAGAATACGACGGAAGTTTCAGCCTACATCAAATATAAATGGATGCCTGGCCGGTTCATCATTGAACCCGGGCTCCGGCTCCAGTACTATGCCTCCCTCGCCAACATCAGGCTTGAGCCACGTTTAGCCATGAAATACAATGTAACCGATCATTTCCGGCTCAAGCTCGCCGCGGGTATGTATTCTCAAAACCTGATCAGCACTACCTACGACAAAGATGTGGTAAACCTTTTCTACGGATTCCTTTCCGGGCCCGAAAACCTGCCGACAGAGTTCTTGGGTAAGCCAGTAAAAACCAAACTGCAGCTTTCCAACCAGCTCGTGTTCGGATTTGAATGGGATATTCTTCGGAACCTGCTGCTCAATATCGAGGGATATTACAAGTTCTATCCGCAGCTTACCACCCTGAACCGCAATAAACTGTATGACGACACACCGGAGAATGCCGACAAACCTGACAATCTTAAGAAAGACTTTATCATCGAGAAAGGTGATGCGGAGGGGGTGGATATATCCCTTAAATATGATATAAAGAAATTCCATTTCTGGGTTACATACTCGCTTATTTACATTCACCGGCAGGACGGAATCTCATCCTATGTGCCGCCATACGACAGGCGTCACAACCTGAACATGATCGCCACCTATATCACCGGAAAAAAACAGGACTGGGAATTTAATGTCCGTTACAACTATGGTTCTGGATTTCCATTCACGCAAACGCAGGGATTTTATGAACTGATCACCTTTAATAATATGGGCGGCAACTATACCACGACCAACGGGGATCTGGGGATCCTTTACGGCGATTATAACACGGGCCGTCTGCCCTATTACAGCAGGCTGGACCTTAGTGCACGGAAGTCATTCTATCTGGGGAAGAACACCAGGTTCGATATCAATCTCAGCGTAACCAACACACTCAACCAGCAGAACATATTCTATTTCGACCGGGTCTCCTATACCAGGGTCGACCAGTTACCGATCATGCCCAGTCTCGGAATAACCTTTGCTTTCTGAGGCCTGATGCCCGACGCGAACATCCTCCGGTTCATTCTCTCCGCCATTGACCTCACCTCGCTGGAGGGAGCTGATACAGAAGAGAAGATCACCCGACTGTGTCACACTGCCCTTGACCTGGCCGAAAAAGGGCTGCCTGCTCCGGCCGCAGTTTGTGTCTATCCGGTGTTCATCCCTGTTGTAAAAAAAATCCTGTCCGGAAGCGGCATCCGTGTTGCAACCGTCGCCGGGGCATTTCCTTCCGGACAGATGCCTGCCGACATCAAGGAGAGAGAGGTTCATTATGCCGCCCTTCAGGGAGCCGATGAGATCGACGTGGTGATTTCGAGACGTTATATTATCGGAGGAAGAGACGATGAGGCGTTCAGGGAGCTGGCCGCTATAAGGGAAGCCACCAGGGGGCTTATCCTGAAAGTGATCCTGGAGACGGGCGAACTGAAAACCACAGAGCTTATCCGAAGTGCAGCGAACACGGCCATAAGGGCAGGAGCCGATTTCATCAAAACCAGCACCGGAAAGGTCAGCCCCGGCGCCACCCCGGAATCCCTGGGCGTCATGCTCGACACTATACGGCTGCATTACCAAACCACAGGTAAGCGCATCGGGATCAAAGCAGCCGGGGGAATCAGTCAACCGGATACTGCCATCGGCTTTTACCATCTGATCAGGGAAAAAGCCGGCGAAGAGTGGCTTCACCCCTCCCTCTGCCGTTTCGGAGCCAGCAGCTTACTGGAAAAAATCAGAGATTATTTATTTACCTTTGCATAAAAACCTACCTATGCCTGCAGGTGTTTTTTCAGTCCGGCAGAAACTGCTGGTCACCCATGCCATTCTCGACGGACTGGCTGTTCTTTTTATCTTCCTCGTTCCATCACTTGCCCATCTGACCAGTATTCCGGTATATATGATTGAGCCGATGCGCCTTATGCTGATTCTGGCTATGGTTCATACCAGCCGGTATAATACCTTTGTCCTGGCTGCCACCCTGCCCCTTTTATCATACCTGTTCTCAGGGCATCCGTTCTTCCTTAAAATGATCATCATCACAGGGTAACTCACCCTGAACACCTTCATTTTTTATCTTTTCATCGACCGGATCCGGAAGGTCTTCCCTTCGATCCTGTTGTCAATCCTGGTAAGTAAACTGGCATGCTATATTGCCTATGGCATATTCTTTTCCATGGCGTTTATGGTTGCTGAAGCCTCCCCCGTGTTTCTGACCATTCAATTCGTTACCACAATAATTTTCAGTCTTTACGTTACTCTTTTTTTGAAACGAACCGTATGAAACGAGCACTCAATTACGCGGCATTCATGCTTCTCCTTGCCGTCATGGTTTCGGGAGGATGTGCGAAAGACGACACCTCGCTCCCCGATGATGATAAAAGAAGCAAGTTTCTGGGTAAATGGAAGGTCAATGAAAACTGGACCAAACTCAATTATGAAGTGAATATCACCGCCGATCCGTCTTCTTCCGATGGTGTATTCATCAGCAATTTCGGGAACATTGGCAGTACCTATCCTCCTGCCGGGGCGGCCATCAGCGGATCTGACATTCTGCTTGATCCTGATCAGGTGATCGGCGACGGGATTACGGTGAATGGTTCGGGAAAGATGTCCGGATCGGTCATCAGCTGGAGCTATACGCTGAATGATCAGGCCACGCTCATTTATGCCACGGCCGTGTATACCCGGCCCTGATCTTTTCCTTACTGGCCGGCCGAATCGGCCTGTTTCAGACTGTCGATCTGCCGTTCAATAATTTTCCCCACCTCATTGTACATCCCGGCAAAATGTTCCTGATCCGACTGGTAATAACGGATACTTTTTTCGTAGATACTCCGGTTGATACCATACTTGCTGAAAACCGTCCGATACAGTTTGCCGGTCAGATTCCCCGGCTCCTCTCCACGGTTTCGCTGAAGCAACAATGCCGATTCGATGATCTGCACGTCAGCGATGATCCTGATCATGACCTGCTCAGCAATAATGGAATCGGCTGAAACGACCACGGGGGTTTCCGGTATGTCGCGTTCGGAAGCTGAGCAGGCCGTGATCCATAGCAGGGTAATCAGAAGGAAAGGTATTTTGCCGGAGGTCATTTTCTCTCCTGATATTCTTTATTGAGGGCATCCAGCACGTTGCGTGTGATATCGAGGGTATCGTTTCCAACAAGCAGATCGCCTCCCGCTTTGTATCCCATGATAAAATCGTAGCCGTAACGCATATTATATCTTTTAAGGAAACTGATCACCGTGTCCACCAGTTGCATATTCATGCTGATCTCCTTTTCGGCGATCTGCTGGGTAAAGAGTTCCTTCTTTTCCATCAGTGCCTGCTGTTTCTGCATAAGCTGTTCATATACTACCCGGGCCCTCTCCTCGGTGATGGCGTTGGACTGGATCTGCTGCTGAAATTGTGCCGCCTCCTTCTCGAGCGCTGCCTGTTCGCCAAGCACCTCTTTCTGCAGCCGGTTGCCGGTTGCCTCCAGATTGGAACGAAGGGCTTTGACAAATTCATAGCTGGCGTTCAGGGTATCGAGGTTCACATATACCATGGATGCCCGGTTTCCTGATTTCTGGGCGACCGGATCAGGTTGTTCCCTTCCATCCGACCCGGTGAACCACAGTATATACAGAACCACCAGTCCTGCCAGCAGCACAAGCATAAGCAATGTATTGAAATCAAAGGTTATAAAGCTTTTTTTAACCTGACTTTTTTCAGGTGTCATGATGTTTTCTTCCTGCATGGTTTGATGATTTTAGTTACCGAGATCCGACATAAACTTGATCCTCATCAGGCGGATCTCCTCCTCGGTGAATTCATCTTCACCGAGTTCGCGGAGGGCTTCCACTACCGAATCCGATTCAGCCCGGCGAAAATACTCAAATATTTCTTCCTGATGGTAAGGATCGACATATTCCTCAATATAATAATTCAGATCAATGCGGGTACCTGAGCCGACAATACTTTCAATTTCCGACAGAAGTTCGTCGATGGTAAGATTTTTCGCCAGGGCGATATCCTCCAGCGAAATTTTCCGGTCAATACTCTGAATAATGAAAACCTTCAGCCCCGATTTGTTGATCACTGATTTTACGACCATATCCATAGGGCGGATGATCTCATTCTCATCGACATATTCCTTGATCAGTTCCAGAAAAGGCTTTCCATATTTCAGCGCTTTTCCGGCACCCACACCGGTGATCTGTTTCAGTTCGTCGACACTGATGGGATATTGTATTGCCATATCTTCCAGGGATGGATCCTGAAAAATCACAAAGGGCGGCAGCTTCTCTTTTCTGGCGATCTCTTTTCTGAGATCCTTGAGCAGGGAGAAAAGCGTTTTGTCGGCTGTACTGCTTTTGGAACCGAGCGCCTCAAAGAGCTCCTCTTCTTCCGACTTCTCATAGTCATGATCATCGACGAGCATAATGGAATACGGTTCCTTGTGAAACAGCATTCCTTCGGGGCTGACTTTCAGTATCCCGTAATTCTCGATGTCCTTGACAAGGAGTCGCTCGATAAGGGCCTGACGGATAACCGCATTCCAGAATTTCTCATCTTTCTCTCCCCCCTTGCCGAATACTGACAGTTTATTATGCTTGAAGGATTTAATGGTGGTGGTTTGTTTCCCAAGCAGTACCGTGATAAGGTGTCGTGACTTAACCTGTTGTTTTACGGCGAGTACGGCATCGATGACAAGCTGAATATACTGTTTGCCTTCGAATTTCTTCTTGGGATGCATACAGTTGTCGCAATTCTGGCAGTTTTCCTCTTTGAAGACCTCCCCGAAATAGTGCAGCAGCTGTTTACGGCGGCACACGGAGGATTCGCTGTAGGAGACTGTTTCCATCAGAAGTTGTTTGGCGATCTCCTGTTCGGCTACCGATTTCCCTTTCAGGAATTTTTCCAGCTTCTGGATATCCTCATAGCTGTAAAACGCCACGCAATTCCCTTCGCCATCATCGCGCCCACCCCGGCCGGTCTCCTGATAATACCCCTCCAGACTCTTGGGCATGTCGTAATGGATCACATACCTGACATCAGGTTTATCGATTCCCATCCCAAAGGCGATGGTAGCGACGATTACATCCACCTCCTCCATGAGGAACTTATCCTGATTCTGACGGCGGGTTGCGGCATCCAACCCGGCATGATACGGTAAAGCCTTGATCCCGTTCACCA